>JAICGP010000128.1 GCA_025923055.1 Thermoleophilia bacterium | reverse complement strand
GTCCCCGTCCAGGCGTAGTGGCGATCGGCCTCGAGCGGGAGGGCGGCACGGCGATCGTCACCGTCGACCGTCCCGAGGCGATGAACGCGCTCGACCTCGAGCACGCGGAACGGCTCCGGGACGCCCTCGCGGAGCTCGCCGGGGACGAGACGGCCCGGGTCGTCGTGCTGACCGGCGCCGGGGAGAAGGCGTTCGTCGCCGGCGCCGACATCAAGTACATGCAGAGCCTCGGCGTGCTCGAGGCCCGCCGCTGGGGAGAGCTCGGCCACGCCTGCGGCAACCTGCTCGAGACGATGCCGAAGCCGACCATCGCCGCGATCAACGGCTACGCGCTGGGAGGCGGCTGCGAGCTCGCGCTCGCGTGCGACCTGCGGCTCGCCTCCTCGAACGCCCGCATCGGCCAGCCCGAGATCGACCTCGGCATCCTTCCGGGCTGGGGCGGCTCCGTCCGCCTGGCGCGGACGACGACCCTCGGCTTCGCGAAGGCGCTCATCTTCACCGGCCGGCCCGTCGACGCGCAGGAGGCGCTGGCGCACGGCCTCGTGAACGCCGTCCACGAGCCGCACGAGCTGCGGGAGAAGACGCTCGACCTCTGCCGTGGCCTGGAGGCGAAGAGCCCGCTGGCCCTCGCCTACGCGAAGGAGGCCGTCAACCTCTCGCTCCAGGGCCCGCACCGGAGCAACCTCGAGACGGAGGCGAGGCTCTTCGCGCTGCTCTTCGCGAGCGAGGACCAGAAGGAGGGCATGGCCGCGTTCGCGGAAAAGCGGTCACCGGAGTTCCGCGGGCGCTAGCCAGGGCTCAGATCGAGCCGGAGAAGGTGTCGCAGACCGCGGGGCGGCCCTCCTCGTAGCCACGTGAGAACCAGCGGCGGCGCTGCTCGGAGGAGCCGTGCGTCCACGTCTCCGGGTTCACCTGCCCCTGCGTCTCCTCCTGGATGCGGTCGTCCCCGATCGCCGTCGCGGCGTCCAGGCCCGCGTTGATGTCCTCCTGCGTGAGCCGCTCGATCTGCCCGGTGTCGACCGCGTTGGCGGCCCAGACGCCCGCGTAGCAGTCCGCCTGGAGCTCGGCGCGGACGGCGCGGCTCTCGGGCCCCTGCCGGTCGTTGCCGATGCTCTCCAGCACGCCGAGCTGGTTCTGCACGTGATGGCCGTACTCGTGGGCGATCACGTAGGCCTGCGCGAAGGGAGCGCCGCCCGCGCCGAAGCGCGACTGAAGCTCGTCGAAGAAGCCGAGGTCGATGTAGACCTGCTGGTCGGCCGGGCAGTAGAACGGCCCGACCTGCGAGCTCGCCGCGCCGCAGGCGGTCTGCACCTGGTCGGTGAAGAAGACGGTGTCGGCGTAGGGGTACTGCTCGTCGCTCCGCTCGAAGACGCCGTTCCAGAACTCCTGGACGCTGTTGACGACGCCGACGATGCGGCAGTCCTGCCGCTCGTTCGCGTCGGCGCCCGTGCGGCACTCCTCCGAGACGACGCCGGGCGAGTCTCCCTGCCCCACCTGCTGGTCCTCGAGCGGCGCGAGCTGGCCGAGGCCGCCGCCGCCGGAGAGCAGCGTGATGAGGAGGTAGACGACGATCGCGCCGAGCCCGAGGCCCCCGCCGCCTACGGCGAGCCCGCGGCCCCCCATCCGGCGGCCGCGAACGTCAGTAACCTGGCCCGGGTCGAGCCGGGCCCGCCGCCGGAAGCGCATGTCGCGTGTTCTACCGCCGCGGGTCGCCTGCGAAACGCCGCTGCGACGCCCACCGCTACCCTGAGGGAGATGGCCATGCGGGACGCATTCGTCGTCGCGGGGCGGGCGTTCGGGTCGCGCCTGCTCACCGGAACCGGCAAGTACGACTCGTTCGAGGCCATGCGCGACGCGCTCGCCGCGTCCGGGTCCGAGATCGTCACGGTGGCGGTGCGGCGCATCGACCTCGACTCCTCCGACGGCGACATCACCGCGTTCCTGCCGGAGAACGTCCTCCTGCTCCCGAACACGTCGGGCTGCGAGACCGCCGAGGAGGCCGTGCGGACGGCGCGCCTCGCTCGCGCCGGCGGGCTTCCCGACTGGGTGAAGCTCGAGGTGATCCCCGATCCGCGCTACCTGCTGCCCGACCCGGTCGAGACCCTGCGCGCGGCCGCGACGCTCGTCGAGGAGGGTTTCACCGTGCTGCCCTACGTCCTCCCCGACCCGGTGCTGCAGAAGAAGCTCGAGGAGGTCGGCTGCGCGACGGTCATGCCGCTGGCGGCGCCGATCGGGAGCGGACGCGGGCTGAAGCTGCGCGATTCGATCCGGATCATGGTCGAGCAGGCGGAGGTGCCGCTCGTCGTGGACGCCGGCCTCGGCGCGCCCTCGCACGCCGCCGAGGCGATGGAGCTCGGCGCCGACGCGGTGCTCGTCAACACCGCCATCGCGCGCGCCGACGACCCGGTCGCGATGGCGCGCGCGTTCCGCCTCGCGGTCGAGGCCGGCCGCGAGGCGTTCGCGGCGGGGCTGATCCCGGAGCAGGACTCCGCCGAGGCGTCGAGCCCGCTGACGGGCGCGATCCACGAGTCGTGACGGTGCACGTCGTCGTCAACGGCCGCGACCAGGCGGTCGAGTCGGGCGAGACGCTGGCGGCGCTCCTCGAGCGTCTCGGCGTCGGCCCACGCTACGCGCTCGTCGAGCGAAACGGCGAGCCGGTCGAGCGGCGCCGCTACGAAGAGGTCAGGCTCGAGGATGGCGACCGGCTCGTCGTCGCCCGCCCCGTCGCCGGCGGCTGAGGCGGCGCGCGCCGCGCGCCTCTACCTGATCACGGGGGCGCGGGCCGACCTGTCCGGCTTCCTCGAGGCGGCCGTCCGCGGCGGCGTCGACATGGTGCAGGTCCGAGAGAAGGAGGTGTCGGACGGCGTGCTGCTCGAGACGCTCGAGGAGGCGCGAGCGGTCACGCGCCGGCTCGGCGTCCCGCTCGTCGTCAACGACAGGCCCGACCTCGCCGTCCTCGTCGGGGCCGACTTCGTCCACCTCGGCCAGGACGACCTGCCGGTCGACGCGGTCCGCCGCTTCGGCATCCCGGTCGGCCTCTCGACCCACACGCGCGAGGAGCTCGACCGGGCGAGCGCCGATTACGTCGGCGTCGGCCCGGTCTTCGCCACGCCGACGAAGGCCGGCCGCGCGCCCGTCGGGCTCGAGCTCGTCCGCCACGCGGCCGCCCGTGCTCGCGCACCGTGGTTCGCAATCGGCGGGATCGACGCGGCGAACGTCGCGGGCGTCGTCGCCGCGGGGGCGCGCAGGGTCGCGGTCGTGCGAGCGATCGGGGACGCGGAAGACCCGGAGCGGGCCGCCCGCGAGCTCCGCCACGCGCTGCCGGCGTAGGCCGCTACCTGCGCAGGACGATGTCCCGGATCGCGAGCCTGCCCGGCGCGGCGCGTGCCTGCGAGCGCGCGTTCGGCATGACGGGCGTCCAGGCCTGCACGCGGCTGCCGACGGAGAAGTCGGCGATCGTGGCCGTCGTCCACGTCCCCGGTGCCGTCGAGCGGCGCAGGGTCGCCTCGGAGGGGAGGGTCATCATCACGGTGCGCGCGGGCTTCGCGATCCACCCGTTGGAGAGCCGCACCTGCGTGACGCGGATCCGGATGCGGTCCGGGTCGAGGTCCCCCCTCGTGCGAACGACGGTGCCGCGGACGCGCAGCTCGAGCGTCTCCACCGTCGACCGGGGCCGCTGGAAGAGGTGGCGGCGGGCGTCGCGGAGGCGGCGGTACGGCGAGACGGCCCGGCCGCCGTTCGGGTGCAGCTCGAAGTGGAGGTGCGGCGCGATCCCGTTCGCGTCGCCCGAGTCGCCCACGTAGCCGATCAGCTCTCCGGCGGCGACCTGCTGGCCGCTGCGGAGCCGCGGGGCGTAGGCGATCCGGTTGCGGCACCCGCCGTCGTTGTCGTTGCGGAGGGTGCGGTCGTTGTTCAGGTGGACGTACATGTAGGTCGTCCCGCTGCGTCCGTACAGGTAGAGCATGCAGCCGGCCGAGCGGGAGCTCGTCCATTTGACGACGCGGCCCGCCTCGACGGCGACGACCGGGGAGCGCTTGGCGGCCATGAGGTCGTTGCCCTCGTGGCTTCCCTGCCAGCGGGGCGCGCCGAAGTCGTTCGTGTAGGTCGTCTTCGCCACCACGGGGAAGACCAGCCGGGGGACGGCCGCGCCCGCCGTCGCGGAGGAGACCCACGCTGCGAGGAGGACGAGAAGGACTGCGGCTGTCGTCCGGTGGCGGCTCATCTCGAGCGGTCCCACGCTCCGGTGCGGCACCTGGAAGGCGCGGACACTAGCAGAGCCTTCGGCAGGAACCTGTAAAGACTTGAGGGGCCTGCCCGGAAAGGGGCCAGACCCTTGAGAACGATGCCGGGCGGGTAGGATCCGCCCGCGGTGAAGGTCGTCGTCTGCGTCAAGGAGGTGCCCGAGGCGTCCGCGCGCACGCGGATCGACCCGGGGACGAAGCGGCTCGACCGCGGCGGTGCGGCCGCACTCAACCCGTTCGACGCGCACGCCATCGAGGAGGCGCTGCGGCTCGTCGCGGCGGCGGGCGACGGCGAGGTCGTCGCGCTCATGATGGCCCCCGAAGGGGCCGCCGACTCGCTCCGCAAGGCGCTCGCCATGGGAGCCGACCGAGCCGTCCACGTGGCGGACGACGCCCTGGCGGGCTCCGACCTCGTCGCCACGGCCCGAGTGCTTGCGAAGGCCGTCGAGCGCGAGGAAGCGGACGTCGTCGTCCTCGGGCAGCAGGGCAGCGACTCCGACGGCGCGGTGCTCTGGTCGGCGCTCGCCGACCTCCTGCGCCTGCCGGTCGTCTCCCAGGCGGCGAGCCTCGAGCTCGCCGACGGCAAGGTCACGGTGAAGCGGCAGACCGAGTACGGCTACGACGTGATCGAGTCGCCGCTCCCCTGCGTGGTCGCCGTCTCCGACGCGATCAACGAGCCGCGTTATCCCTCCCTCAAGGGGATCATGGGCGCAAAGAAGAAGCCCTACGAGAGCCTGGCCGCGTCCGACCTCGGGCTTGCCGCCGAGGAGGTCGGCGAGGCGGGCTCGCGCACGGTCGTCCGCTCGCTCTCCGAGCCGCCCGCCCGCGGGGACGCGGTCCGCATCGAGGACGGCGACGGCGACGCCGCCGAGCAGGTCCTCGCGTTTCTCGTCGAGAGGAAGCTCCTCTAGATGGCGACCCTCGTCTACCTCGAGCACCACGACGGCGAGCTCGTCAAGGGCTCTCTCGGGGTGCTCGCCAAGGCGCGCCAGCTCGACGACGAGCCGGCCGCCGTCGTCTGCGGCTCCGGCGTGCGCGAGCTCGCCGCCGAGGCAGGGCGCTACGGCGCCGCGAGGATTCACGTGGCCGACGACGTCGCGCTCGAGGCGCCCCTGCCGCAGCCGCGCGTCGACGTGCTCGCGTCGCTCGTCTCCGAGCAGGGCTTCGACACCGTGCTCTTCGGAGCGTCCGTCCTCACGGCCGACGTCGCCGCGGCCCTCGCCGCGCGGCTCGGCGCGGGCCTCAACTGGGACCTCGTCGACCTGCAGGTGCGCGACGGCGAGCTCGTCGGCACGCGCCCGGCGCTCCAGGACTCCGTCCACGTCGAAGTGGGCTGGAGCGCGGAGCCGCGCCTGGCGCTCGTGCGCTCGGGGACGTTCGACCCGGTCGAGGCCGGCGGCGACGCCGACGTCGTCGACGTCGCCGCCGAGCTAGAGGACTTCTCCCGGCGGGCGGTCATGGTCGAGTCGGCCCACGCCGAGAGCGAGGGCCCGTCGATCGAGGAGGCGGACGTGATCGTGGCCGGGGGACGAGGGCTCGGGGACCCGGAGAAGTTCGGGCTCCTCGAGGAGCTGGCGAAGGCCCTCGGCGGCGCGGTCGCCGCCACCCGCGCCGTCGTGGACGCGGGCTGGTACCCCTACGCGGCGCAGGTCGGCCAGACCGGCAAGAACGTCTCCCCGAAGCTCTACGTCGCCTGCGGGATCTCGGGCGCGATCCAGCACAAGGTCGGGATGCAGTCCTCGGGCACGATCGTCGCGATCAACAAGGACCCGAACGCGCCGATCTTCGAGTACGCCGACCTCGGCGTCGTCGGCGACCTGCACGAGATCGTCCCGAAGCTGACCGAGCTCGTCCGCGGGCGCAAATCCGCATGACGGCCCGCCCCTCGGACTTCCCGCCGCCCTTCGACTGGCGCGAGTTCGTCGCGGAGCCGTCCGACCCGCCCGACGAGCGGATCGACGTCGGCGTGCTCGTCGTCGGGGCGGGCCCCGCCGGCCTCGCGGCCGCCGTCCGGGTCGGCCAGCTCCTCCGCGAGCGCCCGGACGTCGCCGAGCGCCTCGGCGACGTGCCGGTCGCCGTCGTCGAGAAGGGACGTTCGCCCGGCGCCCACCTGCTCTCGGGCGCGGTCGTCAACCCGCGGGCCTTCCGCGAGCTCTTCCCCGGCATCCACACGGACGACCTGCCCTTCAGGGGACCGGTCGTCCGCGAGGGCGTCTACCTCCTGACGCCGAAGCGCCACCTCCGCGTGCCCGCGCCGCCGACCATGTGGAACCACGGCCACCACGTCGCCTCCATCTGCGAGATGGGGCGGTGGCTGGCGGAGCGGGCCGAGGAGCTGGGCGCGACGATCGTGGCGGAGACGAGCGCCCGGACGCTCCTCGTCGAGAGCGGGCGCGTCGTCGGGATCCGCACGGGCGACCGGGGCCGCGGGCGGGGCGGGACGGAGCTGGCGAACTTCGAGCCGGGGTCGGACATCCGGGCGCGGGTCACGATCCTCGCCGAGGGCACGCAGGGCCACCTCGCAGGCGTCGCGTGCTCCTGCTTCGGGCTCGCCCCCCGGCCGCAGGTCTACGCGCTCGGCGTCAAGGAGGTGTGGGAGGTGCCGCGCCCGCTGAACCGGGTCATCCACACGATGGGCTGGCCCCTGCGCGGCGGGAAGCGGCACCGGGAGTTCGGCGGCAGCTTCATCTACCCGCTCGGCGAGGACAAGGTCGCGATCGGGATGGTCGTCGGCCTCGACACGACGGACGCCACCATCTCCGTCCACGACCTCCTCCAGGAGCTGAAGACGCATCCGTTCGTGCGCCGCATCCTCGACGGCGGGACCCGGGTCGCATGGGGTGCGAAGACGATCCCCGAAGGCGGCCTCCAGGCCCTGCCCGACCGCCTCTCGTTTCCGGGCGGGATGATCGCCGGAGACTCGGCGGGCCTCGTGAACGTGCCGGCGCTCAAGGGGATCCACTACGCGATGAAGTCGGGCATGCTCGCGGCCGAGACGGCGTTCGCGGCAGTGCAGCCGGGGAGCACCGCCTGGACGCCCGGCGCGCTCGACGGCTACGACGAGGCGATCCGGGCGAGCTACGTCTGGCGCGACCTCGAGCGCGTCCGCAACATGCGGCCGGCCTTCAAGCACGGCTTCGTCCGCGGCGCCCTCCTCGCCGGCGTCTCCCTCAACTCGCTCGGGAAGATGCCGCCTGGGACGATGGAGCTCGAGCGCGACGCCGAGGTGCCCGTGTCGATCGGGGAGCGGGCGCGCTCCTACCCGCGCGCCGACAACGAGCTCGTCTTCGACAAGCTCTCGAGCGTCTACCTGTCCGGCAACCGGACGCGCGACGACGCGCCGAGCCACATCCGCGTCGACACGAAGGTGCGCCGTGAGGTGGCCGAGGCGTGGGTGCGCATGTGCCCCGCGCACGTGTACGAGATCGCCGGCGACGCGAGCCCCGGCGGCAACGTCGTCGAGCTGGAGGTGACGGCGTCCAACTGCGTCCAGTGCGGCGCGATCACGGCGAAGGGCGGGCGGCTGACCCCGCCCGAGGGCGGGGACGGTCCCGAATACAGCCTGATGTAGGAGCCGCGGCGGCGGCGATCGCCGGCCGCCTGCACCGGACGCCGCTCCTCTCCTCGGAAACGCTCGGCCGGACCTTCGGCGG
>JAICGP010000127.1 GCA_025923055.1 Thermoleophilia bacterium | reverse complement strand
GGAGCGCGTAGAGCTTCTTGTCGGCCGGCACGAGGTCGGCGGTCTGGCCGACGATCGCCATGCCCACCTCGTCCACCTGGCGGAGGAACGCGGCGCCGTCGAGCTCGATCCTGAAGCCGGGGATCGACTCGAGCTTGTCGAGCGTGCCGCCCGTGTGCCCGAGACCGCGGCCGCTCATCTTTGCGAACGGCACGCCGCAGGCGGCGACGATCGGGCCGAGCGCGATGGACGTCTTGTCGCCCACGCCTCCGGTCGAGTGCTTGTCGACGACCTTGCGGCCCAGCGCCGAGAGGTCGACGGTCTTGCCGCTCTGCACCATCGCGTCGGTGAGCGCGTGCGTCTCCGCCGTCGTCAGCCCGCGGAAGTACGCGGCCATGCAGAACGCGGCCATCTGGTAGTCCGGCACCTCGTCGCGCGCGTAGGCCAACACGAGCTCGGAGAGCTCCTCGCCGGACAGCTCCGCTCCGTCGCGCTTGCGCTGGATGAGCTCGGCGGGCGGGATCACGCGGCCTTCTCGGCGACGAACACCGCCTGGGAGCTTCGAGCCCGAAACTCGCCCGTCCACGGGGGCAGCGAGGCGGCGAGGTGAGATCCTCGGATGGTTGCGGCGACGTAGCGGCGAACGGCCTCGCGGTCGGGGAAGACGACGACGGCGTCGGCATCCCGCCGCTCGACGCGCGCGAAGTGGCGGCCGAGGGCGGCGGCGCCGTTCTCGCGGCTGAAGCCGACGGCGGCGGCCTCCTCGTACTCGAGCCACACCCAGAGCTCGCGAAGGTGATCCTCTCCGAACGTGGCCGCGACGAGGTGCCCGCCGGGCCGCAGCACGCGGACGATCTCGGCCAGCCCCCGTCCGAGGTCCGGCACGTGGTAGAGCATCCAGTTCGCAACGACCGCAGCGAATGCGCCGTCCGGAAACGGGAGGTCCTGCACGTCCGCCACGCGCGCCTCGAGGCCGCGCCCGCGGGCGAGCTCGACCATGCGCGGCGATGCGTCTACCGCGACGACCTGGGCGGCGAGCTCCTCACGCAGGCGCTCGGCGAAGTACCCGGGGCCCGACCCGACGTCGAGCACCCGCTCCGGAGCCGACTCCCGGAGGGCCGCCAAGGCGAGCTCCTCGGCATCGGGGCCGTCGACGAGGTCGGTGAACACGGCGCGACGGGCGAGCAGGCGCTCCTCGCTCGCGTACTCGAGCGCGACCGTCTCCGGATCGTCGAAACTCAAGGCTCGAGCACCGGAGCGCCCGGAATGCCGCGTCCCGGCGCCCTGCCGCCGAGCCAGCTGTTCACGGTGGCGCCCACGTCGGCGAACTCGCCGTCGTGGCGGCGGCCCGCCGCGTTCCGTCCCTCGACGTAGGCGAGGAAGAGCGCGTGCTCGCGGGAGTGGTCGGTCGACGGGGTCGTCGGGTCGCAGCCGTGGTCGGACGTGAGCACGAGCAGGTCGCCGGGCTGCAGCGCGGCAAGCAGGTCCGGAAGGCGCCGGTCGAAGTCCTGCAGGCAGCGGTGGAAGTTCTCGGGATCGTTGCGGTGGCCCCAGAGCATGTCAGTCTCGACGAGGTTGACGAAGACGAGCCCGCTCTCGAGCTCCTGCAGGAGCCGCTCCGTCCGCTGGATGCCTTCGATGTTCGACTTCGTGGGGTGCGACTCGTCCACGTCCACCCCCGCGAAGATGTCGTGGATCTTCCCGACGCCGTGCACCGGGTTCCCGGCCTCGCGCACGAGCGTCAGGTAGTTCGGCTGCCGCGGCTTCAGCGACCAGTCGTGCCGGTTCGGGGTCCGCGTGTAATGACCGGGCGTTCCGACGAACGGCCTGGCGATCACCCTGCCGACGGCGTGCTTCCCCGTCAGGATCTCGCGCGCGATCTTGCACGCCTCGTAGAGCTCCTCGAGGGGGATCGTCTCCTCGTGGGCGGCCACCTGGAAGACGGAGTCGGCCGACGTGTAGACGATCCACTTGCCCGTCCGCTGGTGGTCCTCGCCGAGCTCCTCGATGATCTCGGTGCCCGAGGCCGCCTTGTTGCCGAGCACCCCGCGCCCCGTGCGGTGGGCGAACTCCTCGATCACCTCGAACGGGAAGCCGTGCGGGTACGTCGGCATCGCCACGGGCGTGACGATGCCCATCAGCTCCCAGTGCCCCGTGGTCGTGTCCTTCCCCTTCGAGCGCTCGAAGAGGCGGCCGGCCACCGCGGGCGCATGGGCCAGCGGCGGGCAGCCTTGGAGCTCCTCGACGTTTCCGAGGCCGAGCTGCTCGAGGTTGGGGAGGTCGAGGCCGCCGACCGCTCTGGCGACGTTGCCGAGGGTGTCGGAGCCCTCGTCGCCGTATTCGTGCGCGTCCGGCAGCTCGCCCGCACCAACCGCGTCCAGCACGATCACGCAGGCGCGCGGCATGGGGCTATTCTACGGCGGAGATGGATACCGTCCTCGGGCTTCTCGGCATGGCGCTCTGGATCGCGAGCGTCATCGCCGTCGCCGCGGCCGTCACCTACGTCGTCGTGAAGCTCTTCCCCGGCGACGAGGAAGCCAAGGCGAAGACGACCGCTTAGACCGGCTCGAGGGGGAGCACCTGCTCGAGCGGGGCGTGCTCGAGCCCGTGGGCCTCCGCGACCGCCTCGTACGTGAGCTTCCCGTCGAGCACGTTCACGCCGCGGGCGAGGGCCGGGTCGTGCGCGATCGCCTCGCGCAGCCCCTGGTCCGCGATCGCCTCCACGTAGGGGAGCGTGACGTTCGTGAGGGCGAACGTCGAGGTGACCGGGACCGCCCCCGGCATGTTGGAGACGCAATAGTGCGTGACGCTGCCGACCCTGTAGACGGGATCTGAGTGCGTCGTCGGACGGGAGGTGGCGAAGCAGCCGCCCTGGTCGATGGAGACGTCGACGACGACCGCGTTCTCCTTCATCGCCGCGATCATCTCCTCGGTCACGAGCTTCGGCGCGCGGGCGCCGGGGATGAGCACCGCGCCGATCACGAGGTCGGCGTCCAGGACGGAGCGCTCGACCTCGAGCGAGGACGAGTAGACGAGCTCGACGCGGCCCGAGAGGATCTCCTCGAGGTAGCGGAGGCGGTCGATCGACTTGTCGAGGATCCGCACCTGGGCGCCGAGTCCGAGGGCGATGACGGCCGCGTTGTATCCGACCATGCCGCCGCCGAGGACCACGACGCGCGCCGGCGGGACGCCTGCGACGCCGCCGAGCAGGAGGCCCCGGCCGCCGCGCGGCTTCTCGAGGAAGTGCGCGCCTGCCTGCGCCGAGAGCCGGCCCGCGACCTCGCTCATCGGTGCGAGCAGCGGCAGCCGGCCGTCGTCGGTCTCGACCGTCTCGTACGCGACGCACGCGGCGCCGCTGTCGACGAGCGCCTGCGTGAGCCGCTCGTCGGCCGCCAGGTGGAGGTACGTGAAGAGGATGAGACCGTCCCGGAGGCGCCCGTACTCCTCTGGCAGCGGCTCCTTGACCTTGAGGATCATGTCGACGGTCGCCCAGACCTCGTCGACGCTCGTCAGCCGCGCGCCGACGGCCTCGTACTCGGCGTCGGGGAAGGCGCTGCCGACGCCGGCGCCGGCCTCGACCACGACCTCGTGGCCGTGCTGCCCGAGCTCCCGCGCGCCTGCCGGCGTGAGGGCGACGCGGTACTCGTCGGGCTTGATCTCCTTGACGACGCCGATCCGCATGGGGCGCGCCAACGATAGCCGAACGGCACTGCCGGGATGGCCGCATTTGCACGGCATTCTCCGCCGCCGGGGCGAAAGCGCGGGTCAGCGGAGGAGCGCACGGGCGAGCGCGCCTGCCGCGTAGGCGGCGGCGAAGAACGCCGGCTCCTCGTCGGCGGAGCGGCCCATGTGCGAGAGCGGGAGCGCCGCACACGCCTCGCGCCAGCCGGCGACGTCTATGCGCTCGACGTCGGCGAGCCCGTCCGGTACGTCGACGTCGCCGGGCCAGGCGACCCGCACCGGTTCGTGCACCAGGTCGAGGACCGCGAGCGTGTGGTGCGAAAGGCCGCGATGACGCTCCCGCGCGTCGCCCTCGGAGACGCGTGGGGCGAGCACGGCCGTCCCTCCGAGCGCGGACGCCGCGTTCGCCGCGTCCGCGGCCGCGAGGCCGCCGTGCCCGTAGCGCGAGCCGGTGCCGACGACGCCCGGGCCGATCGCGCAGACGGCCGCCCGCACCCCCGCTTGGGCGCAGGCGAGGAGCGCCGAGGCGATCGACACGCAGGCGAGCTCGCCCCCGAAGCACGGGCCGACGGCGACCGTCGTGGCGAGGAAGCCCTCCTCCCGCAGCGTCCGCACGGCGTCGGAGAGCGGCACCGGCAGCGCGCCGCCCGGAAGCTGGACGTAGGCGACGCCCGCGTCCCTCCCCAGCCCCGCGCAAGCGGGAACCAGCTGGCTGTGCAGCGAGCAGCAGACGACCGGCATCCCGGCGAGGTCGCGGCCCCCTTCGCCGCTCTCGCCCTCCTCCGCGTGGAGGATCGCGTGCTGGAGCGAGGTGTAGGGAAGCTTCATCACGTGCGCGCCGGCCTCGCCGGGGAGGCCGAGGCCGCGGGTCAGGTTCGCGTGGAGGACGTCGAAGCCGCCCGTGCCGAGGCCGAGCTCGGCCGCCTGCACGTTCACGAGCACGTCGTCGCCGACGGCGACCGCGCCGGTGAGATCCGGGTAGGCGACGCAGGGGCGGCCGTCCACGGTCAGCCTGACGAGGCCCTCGTGCCGCTCCTCGATCGCCGTCACCGTGCCGCGGCGAAGCGTCAGCACGGTCAGGCGCCGCGGGCCGCGTCGACGAGCTCGAGCGTCACGCCCACCATCGCTTCGAGGTCGGCGACCGCGATCTCCTCCTCGGCGGTGTGCACCTTCGCCATCCCGTTCGCCACGTTGACGCAGCTGAGACCGCGCTGGACGAACACGTTCACGTCGGCGCCGCCTCCGACCTCGACCTCGCGGGGCTCGAGGCCGGCCCGCTCGAGCGCGGCCCGTGCGAGCAGGAGCGCCGGGTCGTCGGGCGCCAGCCGGTAGCCGCGGTACTTGTCCTCGACCGACGTCTCCACCTCGCACTCCGAGATGGCCGCCGCGAAGGCGAAGGAGTCGAGCATCTCCTGGACGAGGTCGGCGAGCTTTCGCTCGTCGCGCGAGCGCGCCTCGGCGGCGACACGGCACGTCGCCGGCACGACATTGAGAGCGCTGCCGCCTTCGATCAGGCCGACGTTCGCCGTCGTCTCGGCGTCGATCCGGCCGAGGCGCAGGTCCGCGATGGCCCGCGCGGCGGCGAGGACCGCGGAGCGCCCGTCCTCGGGGTTGATCCCCGCGTGCGCGGGACGGCCCGTGAAGAGCGCCTCGACCGTCCGCCCCGACGGCGCGGCGACCACGATCTCTCCGACGGCGCCCGAGTAGTCGTAGACGACGCCGACCCGGGCGCGTAGCCGCTCGACGTCGAACGCGAACGCTCCTTCGAGCCCCGTCTCCTCGCGGGTGGTGAAGAGCAGCTCGACGCCGGCGTGCGGCCTGCCCTCGGCGAGCAGCAGCCTGGCCCCCTCGAGGATCGCGGCGACCGCTGCCTTGTCGTCGGCCCCGAGGATCGTGCCGGCACCGTTCCGGACGACCCCGTCCTCGACCACCGGCTCGATCGCCCCGGAGGGAGGCACGGTGTCGAGGTGCGCGCAGAGGAAGACCGGATCGCCCCGGTCGCCGTCCGTGGCGGGAAGGCGGGCCAGGAGGTTCCCGGCCTCGTCTTCCTCTGCCTCGACGCCGAGGTCGCGAAGGTAGGCGCGCACGCGCTCCGCCACCGCCTCCTCGCGGCCGGAGGGGCTGGGGATCGCGGCGAGCTCGAGGAAGAGCGGCAGCACGTCGGTCGCCCAGGTCCTCGTCACGGGCTCGATCCTACCCCCGCCGCGCTGCGACACTTGCCCCGTGGACCGCGACGCCTACGAGCTCGAGTTCGAGGACGGATTCGAGGGGCCGGATCTCGACGAGCGCCGCTGGCTTCCGTACCACCTGCCGCAATGGAGCTCCCGCGAACACGCGGCGGCGCGCTACCAGGTCGGCGGCGGCCTCCTTCGCCTGCGCATCGACGCCGACCAGGAGCCGTGGGCGCCCGAGCTCGACGGCGAGACACGCGTCTCGTCGCTCCAGACCGGTCTCTTCGCGGGCCCCGTCGGAAGCGCCGTCGGCCAGCACCGCTTCAGCCCGGACGCCGTGGTCCGCGAGGCGCAGCGCAACGTCCGGCTCTACACGCCGCAGTACGGCCTCGTCGAGGTCCGCCTGCGCGCGAGCGACGACCCGCTCAGCATGGCCGCCCTCTGGATGATCGGCTACGAGGACGAGCCGCAGCGCTCCGCCGAGATCTGCGTCTGCGAGATCTTCGGCCGCGACGTGCGCCGCGACGAGGCCGGGATCGGCATGGGAGTGCACCCGTTCGGTGACCCGGCGATCGTGGACGAGTTCTCCGTCGAGGCGGTGCCGATCGACGTGCGCGAGTTCCACGTGTACGCGGCCGAGTGGACGCCCGAGCGGGTCTCGTTCCTCGTCGACGGCGAGCTCGTCAAGACCGTCGAGCAGTCGCCCGCCTACCCGATGCAGCTCATGCTCGGGATCTACGAGTTCCGCGGCGAGGCCGGCCCGACGGGCTCGGGCCCGTACCCGAAGGAGCTCGTGGTCGACCGGGTGCGCGGCTGGCGCCGGCGACGCTGAACGCGGGCCTATCCGGCGAGGTCGCGGAGGATGCGAACGCCGAGGCCCGTGACCGAACGGAACCGGCTTGCGAGCACGACGACGGCGGCGCGCCCGTCGGGCACGAGCCCGGCGAAGCTCGCGAAGCCGCCGGTGAGGCCGTTGTGCCAGACCATGGCGGGGCCGGAGCGCCCCCGCGAGCGGACCTGCGCGAGCAAGGCCCCGGCAGCGGGACGATGTGCCAGCCGAGCGCGACCTGGAGTCGTCCTCCGGGGTCGAAGCGAGGGCTTGCCGCGATCGTGAGCCGGCGCGCCGTCTCCGCAGGCGCGTCGCCGAGGTTCGCCCCCAGGAAGCGGAGCAGGTCCCGGGCGGTGGAGCGGAGGGCGCCGGCGGGCGCGAACGCCGGGAAGTCCCAGGGCGGGACGTCGCGGCCGACGAGCGAGCGGCCGGGCGGCATGCTCGCGTCGGCGGGAAGGACGCCGACACCGGTCCGGACGAGTCCCAGCGGCTCGCACACGAACGTCTGTACGAGATCGGCCCAGCCCGCGCCCGCCCGGCGCGCGAGCGCATGTCCGAGGAGCGAGACGGCGAAGTTCGAGTAGCGGTATCGCCGACCGGGCGGGTCGCGCAGCCGCGTACGCGCGAGCGCCGCAAAGAGATCGTCGACGTCGAGGAGTCGCGCCCGCTTCCGAGCCCGCTCGCCGAGAAGAAGCGGCGGGACGCCGGGCGGCATCCGCGGCAGCCCCGACGAATGCGAGGCGAGCTGGGCGAGCGTCACCGCGTCGGCGCCCGGCGGCAGGCGCGCATCCGGAGGCAGCAGGCGGCGCAGCGGCTCGTCGAGCTGGACGAGCCCGAGGTCGGCGCACGAGGCGAGCGCGACGCCGGTAAAGACCTTCGTGATCGAGCCGACCTCGAACACGGTCGCCTCGCCGACCGGCTCGCCTCCGCTCGACACTCCGCGAACGAGCTCGGCCCCGTCGAGCAGCGCTCCGACGACGAGCGCCTGCCGCCTCCGCGGCCGCGTGACGTGGGAGCGGAGGACGGCCTCGAGGCGCTCGCTCGCGGGCGAGCGAGCCACGCGGAAGGGCTAGCCGACCGCCGCCGCGGCGCGGCCGCGCTCGCGCGCGCGGGCCAGCGCGGCGCCGACGAAGTCGCGGAAGAGAGGCGCCGGGCGCGTCGGACGCGACTTGAACTCGGGATGGAACTGGCTCGCGACGAACCACGGATGGCCGGGCAGCTCGATCACCTCGACGAGCCGGCCGGACTGGAAGGTGCCCGAGACGACGAGGCCCGCGTC
>JAICGP010000126.1 GCA_025923055.1 Thermoleophilia bacterium | reverse complement strand
GGCGTGCTCGATCGACGCCCAGAACGCCTCGAGCGTCTGGCCGGAGAGCGTCCGCCCGGAGAGGTCGACGATCGTCACGGAGATCCAGAGCGGCAGCTCGACGCCCTTCTCGTCGAAGACGTCGCGCGCGGCCGCGATCGCCGCCTTCGCGTTCAGCGTGTCGAAGATCGTCTCGATCAGGAGGAGGTCGGCGCCGCCGTCGACGAGCCCGCGCATCGCCTCCGCGTACGACTCACGCACATGGTCGAACGTCACCGCCCGGTAGGCGGGGTCGTCGACCCGCGGCGAGAGCGAGAGCGTCTGGTTGAGCGGGCCGACCGACCCGGCGACGAAACGCCGGCCGTCGCTGCGCTCGTCGCAGGCCTGCCTGGCGAGCCGGGCGCCCTCGAGGTTGAGCTCGTAGACGACGTCCTCGAGCCCGTAGTCGGCCTGTCCGATCGACGTCGCCGTGAACGTGTTCGTCGTCGTGATGTCCGCGCCCGCCTCGAGGTAGGCGCGGTGGACGTCCAGGACGAGGTCCGGCCGCGTCAGGTTGAGGAGGTCCGGGTCGCCCTTGACGTCCCTGGGGTGGTCGCTGAAGCGTTCGCCGCGGAAGTCGGCGTCCTCGAGCCCCCGGCCCTGGAGCATCGTCCCCCACGCGCCGTCGAGCACGAGGATGCGCTGCGCGAGGAGCTCCCGCAACGCGGTCGTCGGAGAGGCCGCAGTCGTCGCCATGGACGCATTGTGCCGTTCCCCGCCCGGATGAGGGACTCCGACGCCGAGCACGGAGATGCGCGGGTCTTCGTTGATCCGACCCCTACGGGGGTTGGTCCTCCACGTAACGGTCGCCAACTGCGTAGAAGCGAGCTTCCAGATCGATGCGATGCGACGTGAATCGCTGAAGCGCCTCACGCTCGGCTTCGGTGACATCGAAATCCCCGACCCAGTCCTCCTCGGGCGGTAGTCAGTAGATGTCGCGCAGTTCCGACCCGGCGACGTCCAGAGGCCACTGCTCGACGAGGACCCCGGTCTCTTTGTGGAACGCCATGAGGTACGTGACGATCCGGCTCACCTTCGCTCGGCTTCATCGTGGTCGCGACTCCGGGCCATCCATGCCGGAAGGTCGAGGCCACCGTCGCTGACATAGCCATCGAGCCACTCTTCCTCCGCATCGACCCGGTAGGCGACGATCTCGAAGCCCTCAGGCAACTCTCGGAAGCCAGGGACGGTCAGCGCCCGTTGCATCCTCTGTCTCGCACGCTTCGGAAAGTGCGTCCAGCGAACCTTCGGCGCCAAGTATCAGACTGTTACTTGGCGCCCGACGCTGGACACCCGAGGCTTCGCGGCTGCCCTAGTCCCGGCCGGCGACGGCGATCTTGTTCTCGGCGTGGCGGAGGCGCTGCTCGATCTGCCAGCGGTCGATGCCCTCCTCGCCGGCGTCGGCCCGCTCGAGGAGCGCCCGCGCCTCCTCGGCCTCGCGGCGCGCCTCGTCCACGTCGATCTCCTCGGCCCGGAGGGCGTCGTCCACGAGGACGAGGGCGCGATCCTGCTGCACCTTGAAGTAGCCCGGGCCGGCGGCGAAGGCCTGCCACTCGCCTTCCGACTTCACCCGGATCTCCCCCGCCTTCAGCATCGCCACGAGCGGCGCGTGGCGCGCGAGCACGCCGATCTCTCCCGAGGCGCCGGGGACGATGAGCATCTCCGCCTCCCCCTCGAACGCCGCGCCCTCGGGCGTGACGAGCGAGAGGTCGAACGTCCGGACGACGCCCTCTTGCGTGGACACGTGCTAGACGGCGGCCGGCTCGGCCGGCTCGGCCTCGCGCTCCGCGTCGGCCTCCGGCTCCTCGGAGGCCTCCGGCTCGGCGGGCTGCTCCTCGCCCGAGAGCCTGCGGCCCTGCTCGACGGCCTCCTCGATCGTGCCGACCATGTAGAAGGCCTGCTCGGGCAGGTCGTCGTGCTTCCCCTCGATGATGTCGCGGAAGCCGCGGATCGTGTCGGCGAGCCGAACGTACTTCCCCTCGGTGCCCGTGAACGCCTCGGCGACGAAGAACGGCTGCGAGAGGAAGCGCTGTACCTTGCGCGCCCGCTGCACGGCGAGCTTGTCCTCGTCCGAGAGCTCGTCCATCCCGAGGATGGCGATGATGTCCTGGAGCTCGCGGTAGCGCTGCAGGATCTCCTGGACGCGCGTCGCCGTCTCGTAGTGCTCGTCGCCGACGATGTCCGGCTGGAGCGCGCGCGAGAAGGAGTCGAGCGGGTCGACGGCCGGGTAGATCGCCTGCTCGGCGATCGAGCGCGACAGCACCGTCGTCGCGTCGAGGTGCGCGAACGTGTTCGCCGGCGCGGGGTCGGTGAGGTCGTCCGCGGGCACGTAGATCGCCTGCACCGAGGTGACCGAGCCCTTGCGCGTGGAGGTGATGCGCTCCTGCAGCTGGCCCATCTCGGTGGCGAGCGTGGGCTGGTAGCCGACCGCCGAGGGCATACGGCCGAGGAGCGCCGAGACCTCGGAGCCGGCCTGCACGAAGCGGAAGATGTTGTCGATGAAGAGGAGGACGTCCTGGCCCTCCTCGCGGAAGTATTCGGCCATCGTCAGCCCCGAGAGGCCGACCCGGAGGCGCGCGCCGGGCGGCTCGTTCATCTGCCCGAAGACGAGCGCCGTCTTCTCGATGACGCCCGACTCGGTCATCTCGAGCCAGAGGTCGTTGCCCTCGCGGGTGCGCTCGCCCACTCCGGCGAAGACGGAGAGGCCCTCGTGCTCCTCCGCGATATTGCGGATCAGCTCCTGGATGAGCACGGTCTTGCCGACGCCCGCGCCGCCGAAGAGGCCGACCTTGCCGCCCTTCACGTACGGGGCGAGCAGGTCGATCACCTTGATGCCGGTCTCGAAGATCTGCACCGTCGGCTCGAGCTCCTCGAAGGTCGGCGCGGAGCGGTGGATCGGCCACCGCTCGCCCGAGACGTCCTCGCCCTCGTCGATCGGCTGGCCGAGGACGTTGAAGATCCGCCCGAGCGTCTCCTGGCCGACGGGCACGGTGATCGGCGCGCCGCTGTCGACGACGTCGGCGCCACGGGGGATGCCGTCCGTCGAGTCCATCGCCACGGCGCGGACGCGATCGTTGCCGAGATGCTGCTGGACCTCGGCGATCAGGTCGATCTCTGGGCGGCCGTCTGCCGCGGGCACCTTGAGGGCGAGCGCGTTGTAGATCGCGGGCAGCCGCTCGTGGAAGACGGCGTCGATGACGACGCCCCTGATCTCGACCACCTTGCCGACGTTCTTCGAGTTCGTATCAGCCATGGAGCTCCTCGTCGCTTGCGCCGCCAGTCTAGCCGAGCGCCCGCTGGCGCCCGAGCCCTGACGGGCCGGCTAGATGACGCCTTCGGGCGGGTTGGGCGGCGTCGACGTGGCGGGCGCCGGGAGCGTCCGCGGAGCCTGGCGCGGGAGATCGCGCAGGTGGTTCACGTCGCGCGTGAGGAGGCTGACCTGCGGCGGCTGACCGGGCGGCGCCGGCTGCGACGGCCGCTCGAAGAAGGAGCCGACGAGCGCGCCGAGCACGAGCGCGGCGGCGGCGACGAGCGCGGTGCGCCTCCGCTCCACGGAGAAGACGGAGCGCCGCCGCCGCCGCCGAGGAGCGGCGGGGAGCGCCGTCCGGCGAGCGGGGATCTCGGGCGCCGCCTCGCGCAGCGTGCTCGTAGTCGAGCGCATCCCCTCCGCGAAGGCGAGACAGGGATCGCACACGCCGAGGTGTCGGTCGAGGAGCTCTTCCTCGAGCAGGGAGAGCTCGCCGTCGAGGCGAAGCGACGACCACTCGCGCGCGCGGTCGCAGACGCTGCTGCTCAGCGGGTCTCTGCCGGCCATACCACTTGTGACGAACGCAGGGTGCGGAGGTTAGATTCCCGCGATCCGGTCGAGGCGCATACGGGCGCGCTCCGCCTTGCGCTCGCGCTGCCTCTTCGGGTCCGGGACGGGCACGGCGGTGAAGAGCGCCTTCGTGTACTCGTCGGCCGGATTCGAGTAGACCTGCTCGGCCGGGCCGACCTCGACGAGCTTCCCCTTGTTCATGACCGCGATCTCGTCGGCCATAGTCCGGACGACGGCCAGGTCGTGGGAGATGAAGAGGTACGTGAGCCCGAAGTCCCGCTGGAGGTCCTTGAGCAGGTTGAGGATCTGCGCCTGGATGGAGACGTCGAGCGCCGAGACCGGCTCGTCGCAGACGATCAGCTTCGGGTTGAGCGCGAGCGCGCGCGCGACGCCGATGCGCTGCCGCTGGCCGCCGGAGAACTCGTGCGGGTACCGGTTCGTGTAGTTCGGGTTGAAGCCCACGACCTCGAGCAGCCGCCGCACCGTCTCGCGGCGCCCGCGGCGCGTGCCGATCCCGTGCACCTCGAGCGGCTCCGAGACGATGTTGCCGACCGTCATGCGGGGATCGAGCGAGGAGTACGGGTCCTGGAACACGATCTGCATCTCGCGGCGCATCCGGCGCAGGTCCTCGCGGTCGAGCTCCGTGAGCTCCTTGCCCAGGAAGCGGATGGAGCCCGAGGTCGGCTTCATGAGCTGGAGGATGCAGTAGCCGGTCGTGGACTTGCCCGAGCCGGACTCGCCGACGAGGCCGAGCGTGTGGCCCTCGGGGATGGAGAAGCTGACCCCGTCCACCGCCTTGACCTCCCCCACCTGCCGCTCGAAGACGATGCCCCGCTTGACGGGAAAGTGCTTCGTGAGGTCCGTGACCTCGAGGAGCATCCCGTTGCGGGCCGGGGCGGCCGCGCTCATGCCTCCACCTTCGCGCGCGTGCGCTCGCTCGCGGGGTGCGCGGAGCGGACGAAGTGCCGGGTGCGGACCTCGCGCAGCTCCTGCGGGTTGCGCTCGCACGGGTCGTTCTCGCCCGCGTACGGGCAGCGTGGCGCGAACCGGCATCCCTCGGGCGGGTCGATGACCGAGGGCGGCAGCCCGGGAATCGCGGTGAGGCGTCCCGCGCGCGCATCCTCGGCCTCGAGCTGGGGCAGCGCTGCGAGGAGGGCCTCGGTGTACGGGTGCTCGGGGCGCTCGAAGAGGTCAAAGGACGAGGCGTACTCGACGATCTGGCCCGCGTACATGACGGCGATGTTGTCTGCCGTCTCGGCAACGACGCCCATGTCGTGGGTGATGATGATCATCGACATCTCGTGCTCGCGCCGCAGGTCGTCGAGGAGGTCGAGGATGCCCGCCTGGATCGTCACGTCGAGCGCCGTCGTCGGCTCGTCCGCGATCAGGAGCCGCGGGTTGCACGCGAGCGCGATCGCGATCATGACGCGCTGCCGCATCCCGCCCGAGAAGCGGTGCGGGTAGTCGTCCAGGCGCTCCGCGGCGTTCGGGATCCGCACCTCCTCGAGGAGCTCGACGGCGCGTCTGCGCGCCTCGTCCTTGGACATGTCGAGGTGGCGGCGGAGGACCTCCGTGATCTGCGTCGAGATCTTCAGCGTCGGGTTGAGGCTGGTCATGGGGTCCTGGAAGATCATCGCGATCTCCTTGCCCCGGACCCCCTCGAGCTCACGCTCCTTCAGCGTCGTGAGCTCCCGGCCCTCGAACAGCACGGAGCCGCCCACGATCTTCGCCGGCGGCTTGGGGATGAGGCCCATGATCGAGAGGGCGGTGACGGACTTCCCGCAGCCGGACTCGCCGACGAGCCCGAGCGTCTGGCCCTTCTCGAGCGAGAAGGTGACGCCGTCGACGGCCTGCACGGTGCCCTCGCGCGTGAAGAAGTGCGTCCGGAGATCCGTGACCTCGAGGATGGGCACTAGGTCTCCCGGGTTCGGGGGTCGAGCGCGTCGCGGAGGCCGTCCGCGATGAAGTTCGCGCACAGGACCAGGGCGGCGATGAAGAGGCTCGGGACGGCCAGCACGAGCGGGTGCGTCCGGTAGGCGTCGCGGCCGTCGTTCGCCATCGCGCCCCACGACGCGTCCGGCGGGTTGATGCCGAGGCCGATGAAGGAGATGAAGGCCTCGCCGAGCACGACTCCGGGCAGGCTCAGGAACATGCTGATGATGAGGATGCCGAGCGTGTTCGGGAGAATGTGGCGGCCGAGCACGCGGTACCAGCGCGCGCCGACGGCGCGCGCCGCGCGCACGTAGTCGTTCTCCTTCAGCGTGATCACCTGCCCTCGCACGACGCGGGCGTCCGTGAACCACGAGACGACCGAGAGCGCGAGCACCATCGTCATGAAGTTGACCGTGCCGACGATCTGGAGCGTGATGATCGCGAACGGCAGGAACGGAAGTCCGTAGAGGGCGTCGAGGAAGCGCATCAGCACGTTGTCGAGCGCTCCGCCGGCGAAGCCCGCGATGCCGCCGTACACGATCGCCACGACGAGGATCACGAGCGTGGCCGCGAAGCCGATCCCGATCGAGACCTGGCCGCCGAGCGCGGCGCGGGCGAAGAGGTCGCGGCCGAACTGGTCGGTGCCGAACGGGTGGGCGAGGCTCGCCCCCTGGTAGGCCTGCGAGAAGTCGACCCCGTACGGGTCGATGTCGTGGATGAGATCGGTCCAGATCCCGGGGACGATCCAGAAGCCGGGGATCAGGAACGAGTAGAGGACGATCAGCACGAAGACGACCGCGGCCGCGAGCGCCCCACGGTTGCGGACGTAGCGGCGCCAGGCGTCCTGCCAGAGGCTCGACTGCCGGATGGCCGCGCCGGCGGCGACGCCGGTTTCCGGGGCGACCGGCGTACGCGTGTCGAGAGTCGGTTCCCGAACGGCCATGCTACGAGCGGACCTCCCGCGTCCGCGGGTCGAGGAAGCCGTAGAGGATGTCGACGACCAGGTTCGCGATGATGACGACGACCGCGGCGAGCACGGTGATGCCCATCACGACCGAGAAGTCGCGAGCCGCGACGGCGTCCACGAAGTACCGCCCGATGCCGGGAATGGAGAAGATGAGCTCGATCACGAACGTCCCGGTGATGACGAGGCCGATCAGCGGCCCGATCGCGGTCACGACCGGGATGAGCGAGTTGCGCAGCACGTGACGGACGACGACCCGCCGCCAACGTAGGCCCTTCGCCTTCGCGGTCCGCACGTAGTCCTGCTGCATCGTCTCGAGCATCGACCCGCGGACGAGGCGGGCGACGTAGGCCATGAAGAAGAGTCCGAGGGCGAACGATGGCAGGATGAGGCGCTCGTCCGTGAAGTCCCAGAAGTCCGCCGGCCACCCGCTGGTCGGGACGAAGTCGTTCCGAACCGCGAAGTAGTAGATGAGCAGCGTCGCGACGAAGAAATTCGGCAGGGCGAAGCCGATGTTCGAGAAGAGCATCGCCCCGTAGTCGAAGAGCGAGTTGGGACGGAGGGCGGCGGCGATGCCGGCCGGAAGGCCGATCAAGAGCCCCCAGCCCATGGCGAGGAGCGCGAGCTTGAATGAGTGCGGGAAGTGCTCCTTGACGATCTCGTTGACCGTGCGGTTCCGCAGCCGCATGGACGGCCCGAGGTCGAAGGTGAAGACGTCCTTGACGTAGTACACGTACTGGAGATACCACGGCTCGTTCAGGTTGAACTTCCGCTCGAGGTTCTCCTGGATCGACTGGGGGACCGCCCGCTCCGTCTGTCGGAAGGGGTTCCCCCCGATCTGCTTCATGAGACCGAAGACGAGAAGGATGACCAGCAGCATCACGGGGATCGTCCAGATGATCCTCCGGATGACATAGGTGGCCATCGATTGGATTCTCTACCCAGCGGGCAGCGGTTGGCAACTTCCGGAAAGCGACGGGCGGGGCGCCGAAGCGCCCCGCTCCGTCCTTTTCGCCAGCGAGTCCTACGCTACGAGCACTCGCCTTCCACGACCACGTCGGTGAGGTCGAGGGAGTTCAGGGCACCGATGTAGAAGGTGTCCTTGATGCAGAGATCCTCGAGGTTCGGAAGCGTGTAGTTGTAGATCGGGATGAGGGGCATCTCGCCCTCCTCGCCGAACATGATGTCTTCCGCCTGCGCGTAGATCTCGAAGCGCGCTTCGTCCTCGGGCGT
>JAICGP010000125.1 GCA_025923055.1 Thermoleophilia bacterium | reverse complement strand
GAAGCCGGCCTCGTCGAGCCGCCGCCGGATGGAGGCGACGATGCGGCTGCGGAGGACGAAGTCGCGCCGCGTCTCCTCGTTGACGAGCAGGTCGAGGTAGCGCTTCCGGTAGCGGGTCTCGGCGTCGACGAGCCCGTGGTAGGTGTCGGGGAGCGGGCGCGCCGTCTTGGCGAGGAGAACCAGCTCGTCGACGGCCAGCGAGGGCTCGCCGCGCTTCGTCTTGGTCGGCTTCCCGGTCGCTCCGACGACGTCGCCGAGGTCGAGGTCGACCTCGCCCGTGCGGGACGTGTCGCAGAGGAGCTGGATCTGCCCGGAGCGGTCGACGAGGTCGAGGAACACGAGCCGTCCGTGCCCCCGCCGTCCGAGCACGCGGCCGGCCAGGCGGCGGGTATCCCGCGCCTCCTCGCCGGCGGCGAGCACGTCCGCCTGCGCGCGGACGGCGGCGATCTCGTCCCGGTCCGGGAAGCGCTTCGGCAGGGCGCGCGCCGTCATCGCGGCGAGTCTAGTGCGGGGCGCCACGGGCCACCTCGTGTTTCACGCGCACAAGCACGACCCGGCCGCGGAACGCGGCCGTTCGCACGAAGCTTCGCCTTGGCCGCGTTTCGGACTTTGTGAGCGTGGAACACAAGCGCCCGTGCGCGGCGCCCGCTCCGGAGAGCGCGTCGACGGCGACCGCCCCGGCGGCTAGGCCGCCTGGATGTCCATGATCTTGTACTTGAGCGAGCCGCGCGGGGCGGCGACGTCGACCGTCTCGCCCTTCTTGCGGCCGATGATGGCGCGGCCGACGGGCGACTCGTTCGAGAGTTTCTGCTCGGCGGGGTTCGCCTCCGCCGAGCCGACGATCGTGTACTCGATCGTCTCCTTCGCGTCCACGTCCCGCAGCCGGACGCGCGTGCCCACGCTGACCACGTCCGTCGTGATCTCGTTCTTCGCGATCACGCGGGCGTTCTTGAGGCGCTCTTCGAGAGTGGCGATCCGGTGTTCGAGCATCGCCTGCTCGTTCTTGGCGTCGTCGTACTCCGAGTTCTCGGCGATGTCGCCGAACTCGCGGGCCTGCTTGATTCGCTCGGCCACCTCACGACGCTTCACGGTCGAGAGGTGCTCGATCTCCTCACGGAGCCGCACATGACCCTCTGGAGTGAGAATCACTTCCTTCACCGCTATTTCCTCCACCCCCAAGACAGACGAATGCGGCGCTTCCTGCGCCGCTTTGCGGCGGACATTGTAGCCGCTCCGTCAAGAGGCAAAGCCACGCTCCGGGCTAGGATTCGTCGCTCGTGGCAGTGGACATCCAGTCGCCCTGGCGCATCGGGGACGTCGAGATCCCCACGCGCGTCGTGCTCGCCCCGATGGCGGGCGTGAGCGTGCAGGCCTTCCGCCGCCAGGGGCGGAGGTTCGGCGCCGGGCTCGTCTGCTCGGAGATGGTGAGCTGCGCCGGCCTCCACCACGGGAACGAGCGCACGCTCGGGTACCTGCGACTCTCGCGCGAGGAGCGGCCGCTCGCCGTGCAGATCTTCGGCTCCGACCCGTCCTTGATGGCGGAGGCGGCCCGGATGGTCGAGGACGCCGGCGCCGACATCGTCGACGTGAACTTCGGCTGCCCGGTCCGGAAGGTGACGAAGACGGGCGCCGGCGCGACGCTGCTCGAGGATCCCGACCGCGCGTGCCGGATCGTGGGCGCCGTCGCGGAGGCGGTCGACGTCCCGGTGACCGTGAAGATGCGCCGGGGCCTCGAGAACGGCTCCCGGGCCGCGCTGGCCATCGGCCCGCGCCTGGTCGCGGCCGGCGCGGCCTCGCTGACGCTCCATCCCCGCTCGGCGAAGCAGATGTACACGGGCACCGCCGACCACTCGCTCACGGCAGAGCTCGTCGAGCTCGTAGACGTCCCCGTCGTCGCGTCGGGCGACGTCGTCTCGCGCGAGCGCGCTCAGCGGCTCCTGGACGGGACCGGCTGCGCCGCGGTCATGGTCGGGCGCGCCGCGCAGGGTAATCCGTGGGCCGTCGGCGAGATCGCCGGCGCGCGGGAGGGCGAGCCGTCCCGCGAGGAGGTCGTCGCCGAGCTCGTCCTCTTCATGCGAGCCACGGCCGAGGAGCTCGGCCCCGAGCGGGCGACGGGCTTCCTGAAGAAGTTCTACGGCTGGTACCTGGGCCGGGGCCGCTTCCCGAAGCCCTTCAAGCAGGAGCTCGTCCAGCTCGAGACGTTGCGGGAGGTCGAGGAGCGCCTGATCGCGGCCGCTCCGGGCGCCGCGGCGGTGCTCGCCCGCCTGGAGGGCGAGCTCCCCGCCGAGGACGACGTCCTCCTCGACCTCCCGATCTCGATCTACGGCGGCGGCTAGCCACTTCCCGTCCTGCGGGGCGCCGCGGTCGGGTCGTCCAGCAGGGGGTCGTCGGCGGGCTCGGCCGCCGGCCCCTGGTAGGGCGCCACGACCGTGTCGGTCTCGACCGGCTCCTCCTGCGTGCGCCTCTGCGCCTCGGCCTTCACGCGCTCCGCGTCCTCCCGGGCGCGCTCCCTGCCGATGCGCATGTCCTGCTTCACCTGCTCGCGCTGCCCCTCGTAGGCGCCGCGCAGCATCTCGGACGCGACCTCGCGCCCGCCGAGCCCGAAGGCGAGCGCCATGCCGAGCGCGATGGCGCCCACGAGCGCCGCGTACGTGATCGTCACGATCTCCTCCGCGATCATGAGCTGGTCCAGGATCATGAAGCCCGCGATCGCCATGATCAGGATCGGCGCCGCCGTGCCGACGATGCGGCCGGTCGACGTCTCTCCCATCGTGCGCGAGACGAGGGCGGCGACGCCCGCGGCGATCGCGCCGGCGACGAGGAAGATGAGGATCGCCGCGATCACGTTGGGGATGTAGGCCCAGACCTCGCCGACGAAGTCCTGGAGCGCCTGGATCCCGAGCGCATCGAGGGCGATCGAGATCGCGCCGATGAAGATCGCCCAGAACGCGATCGTCCCGAGCAGCTCGGACGGACGGGCGGTGACCTTGGACACCCAGCTCCCGGCGGTGCCCGAGTGGAGCGTCCGGTCGAAGCCCACCCGGTCGAGCAGGCGCCGCACGAGGCTGCCGACGAGCTTCGCCACGAAGTAGCCGATGAGGAGGATGACGAGGAACGCGGCAAGCCTCGGCACCCAGGTGGCGAACTCGTCGAAGCCGCGCTGGACGCTGTCGCCGATGTCTGCAAGCAGCATGAGGAGACCCCCTGTCGCTGGTTCCGTAACCCGCGCTTTCTTTCCCGCGCCGGTCCTCCTCAACCATCCCACGGCTATAACTCTCGTATGGCGGTGGCGACTGGAGAGCGGCGGATCGTCTCCGTGCTCGTCGCGGACGTGGTCGGCTCGACCGCGATCGGCGAGGCGCTCGGTCCCGAGCGCTCTAAGTTCCTGATCGACGAGGTCATGCGCATCATGACCGAGCAGGTGCGGCGCTTCGACGGGACGGTCGCGCAGCTCGTCGGCGACGAGTTGCTCGCGTTCTTCGGCGCCCCGGTCGCTCACGAGGACGACTCGGAGCGCGCCGTCCGCGCCGCGCTCGCGATCCAGCGCGCCATCGCCCAGTACGCCCACGAGGTCGAGGCCGCCTACGGCATCGAGCTCTCGGTCCGCATCGGGGTCAACACGGGCCCCATCGTCGTCGACCTCGCCCGCGACGGGGACGACGGCTACGACCCTTGGAACGCGCTCGGCGAGACGGTCAACGTCGCCGCGCGGCTCCAGCAGATCGCCGGCGAGGGCGGCGTCGTCATCGACCCGACGACGAAGCGCCAGGTCGAGTCCTGCTTCGAGCTCGAGGATCTCGGCGTGCAGGAGCTCAGAGGGATCAGCGCTCCGCTCGAGGTCTTCCGCGTCACCCGGATCCTCGAGGCCGACCCGTCGCCGCCGAGCCGGCCCCTCGTCGGCCGGGACTTCGAGCTGACCGTGCTGGAGCGGACGATGGACGCCCTAGTCGAGGGGCGCGGCTCGATCGTCTCGATCATGGGCGAGCCCGGGATCGGCAAGACGCGGCTCGTCTGGGAGATGCGCAACCGCTACCGCGACCACGTCCGGTTCATCGAGGCGCGCGGCGTCTCCTACGCCCAGAGCTTCCCGTACTGGCCGATCCGCGACCTCCTGCGCGAGTGGCTCGAGGTCGGCGCGTCGACTCCGGAGGCCCGCGTGCGCCTCGAGCTGAAGGCGGAGCTCGCGCACCTGCTCGGACAGGAGGACGCCGACGAGGCCTACCCGTTCTTCGCGAGCCTGGCCGGGCTGACCCTCGAGCCGGACGCCGCGCAGGCGATTCGCGAGCTGAACCGCGAGAGCATCCAGTCGCGCACCTTCGAGGTCTTCTACGAGATCGTCTGCAAGCTCGCCGAGGAGCTCCCCGTCTGCCTCGTCTTCGAGGACCTCCACTGGGCCGACGAGGCGACGCTCGAGCTCGTCGAGTCGCTGCTCGCGATCGCCGACGAGTCGGCCGTCTCGCTCTTCTTCCTCTACCGGCCGGAGCGCGAGCACGGCTCCTGGCGCCTGGGCGAGCGGGCCCGCCAGCACTATCCGCACCGCTACAGGGAGATCGAGGTGCGGCCGCTCCCCGCCGACTCCTCGCGCCTGCTGGTCGGCAACGCGGCGGAGGGAGACGTGCCCGAGTCCGTCTCCGAGCTGCTCGCGGAGCGCTCGGGCGGCAACCCGTTCTTCCTCGAGGAGGCGTTCCGCGACCTGGTCGAGCGCGGAGCGCTCCAGCGCCTCAACGGCGGCTGGCAGCTCGCCGTCGACGAGGACGAGCTGGCCATCCCCGCGGTCGTCCAGGGGACGCTCCAGGCGCGGCTCGACCGCCTCGACGCCGAGACGCGGGAGGTGCTCTCGATCGCCGCGGTGATCGGGCGCACGTTCGGCCTGCCGCTCCTCGAGCAGCTGCGCTCGCGTGACGAGCTCATGCACGCGCTCACGGAGCTCCAGCGGCTCGACCTGATCGTCGAGAAGCGCCGCCGGCCCAACCCGGAGTACCGCTTCCGGCACGGCCTCGTCCAGGAGGTCGCCTACGCGAGCCTCGTCGACTCGAAGCGCCGCAAGCTGCACAAGCACGTCGGCGAGGCGCTCGAGAGCATCTACGCCGGCTCGCCGGACGGCGCTCCGTACGCGCTCCTGGCCCGGCACTTCACGGAAGCGGAGGAGCCGGAGAAGGCGGTCGACTACCTCCTGAGGGCCGGCGACGCCGCCCGCGCACTCTACGCGGACCGGGAGGCGCTCGAGCACTACGACAAGGCGCGCGGCTACCTCGCCCGCCTCGGGGACGAGCGCCGCGCGCGCGACACGCTCTTCAAGATGGCGCTCGCCTACCACCTCGCGTTCGACTTCGAGCGGGCGGAGGAGATGTACGACGAGGCGTTCTGCTGCCGCATCGGCGAGGAGCCGCGGCTCGAGCCGACGGAGCGGCTGGAGACGGCCTCGGAGCGCCCGCGGGAGCTCTCGCCCGGCGACGTCTACACCACGGAGGGCGGCTACTTCGCCGAGCTCCTCTTCCGAGGCCTCCTCATGGTCGACGCCGAGCTGAACGTCGTCCCGGCGATCGCGGACAACTTCCGCGTCTCGAGCGACGGTCTCTCCTACCTCTTCCGCATCCGCGAGGGCGAACGCTGGAGCGACGGCGAGCCGCTGACGGCGGAGGACTTCGCCTACGCCTGGCGCCGAATGCGGGAGCTGGAGACGAGGACGGCGTTTCTCATGGAGGACGTCGAGACCGCCGAGGCGCTCGACGACCGGACGCTCGAGGTGACCCTGCGCGAGCCGCGGAGCTACTTCCCGTACGTGCTCACGTCCGCCTGGGCCTTCCCCTGGCCCAAGCACCTCTGCGAGGAGCTCGGCGACGAGTGGACGAAGCCGGAGAACCTCGTCGGCAACGGCCCGTTCGTGCTCGTCGAGTGGGACAAGGAGCACGCGCTCCTCCGCGCGAACCCACACTGGGCGGGGGCGCACGGCAACGTCCGCGAGATCCACTTCTCGTTCTTCTCGAAGGGCTCGCAGATGATCGAGGAGTGGCAGGAGGGCAGCCTCGACCTGCTGCAGGTCTACCAGCCGGTGGAGGGCGACGAGCGCACGCTCGGCGACGTCGTGCCCGAGCTCGGCCTCCAGTACATCGGCTTCGCGGCCGACCGGCATCCCTTCTCCAACGAGCACGTCCGTAAGGCCTTCTCGCACGCCGTCGACCGGGAGCTGCTCGTGGGCACGTATCCGACGCTCGCCCGGGCCGCGACCCGCGGCGGCGCCATCCCGCCGGCGATGCCCGCGCACTCGCACCGCGTGGCGCCCGAGTACGACCTCGAGCGGGCGCGGGCCCTCCTCGACGAGGCGGGCTACCCCGGCGGCAAGGGCCTCCCGGAGCTCGAGCTCGTGGTGCCGCACTGGCTCGCGCCGCCGGAGCACCTCGTCGAGCAGTGGAAGGCGATCGGCGCCCGCGTCCGGATTCGCGTCGCGCGCGCCCCCGTCGACTGGGACCAGCTCGAGGACTCGCACATGTGGTGGACGGGCTGGGTGGCCGACTTCCCGGATCCCGACGGCTTCTTCCGCGGTCTGCTGAGGACGGAGTGGCCCTTCTACCGCGACGACGACATCCTCGAGCTCCTCGACCAGGGCCGGTCGTTGCGCGACCAGGGCGAGCGCATGCGCGCCTACCACGAGGTCGACGGCCTCTGGGTCTCGGAGCGCGCGGCGATCCTGCCGCTGGCCTACCCGCGCTCCATGCTCCTGCGGCGCCCCTGGATCGAGGGCCTCTGGGCGAGCCCGCTCTCCCGGGCCCATCTGGACACCGTCGTGGTCGGCGAGCGGGTTTCGCCGGCGCCGTCCTAGGCGCCGTCGGCGTTCAGCTCCCAGACGAGCCGGAGCCCCTCGAGGGTCAACAGGGGGTCGACGTGGTCGATCGTCTCCGCGTGCGGAGCGATCAGCTCGGCCAGCCCGCCGGTTGCGACGACGGGAGCGGAGTCGCCGATCTCGCCGCGGACGCGGCGGACGATCCCGTCCACCTGGCCGGCGAAGCCGTACACGAGCCCCGACTGCAGGCCGGCGACCGTCGTCTTCCCGATCACGGAGGCCGGCGCCGCGAAGTCGACCTTGACGAGGCGCGCGGCACGTGCGAAGAGCGCCTCCATGGAGGTCTCGATCCCCGGAGCGAGCACGCCGCCGACGTACTCCCCGGCCGCCGAGACGATGTCGAAGTTCGTCGAGGTGCCGAAGTCGACGACGATGCTCGGAGCGCCGTAGCGCTCCCGGGCGGCCACCGCGTTCGCGATCCGGTCGGAGCCCACCTCGCGCGGGTCGTCGTAGACGATCGGGAGGCCCGTGCGCGTACCCGGCCCGAGCACGAGGAGGCGCGCCTCGGCGTAGTCGCGCGCGAACTCCTCGTAGGCGCGGACGAGCGGCGGCACGGTCGAGGCGAGGCAGACGCCGCCGATCTCCTCGAAGCCGAGGTCCCGCAGCTCGAGCAGCCGGCCGACGAGCACGCCGAGCTCGTCACCGGTCCGCTCCGCCTCGGTCGAGACGCGCCAGTGCTCGGCCAGGCGGTGGCCGTCGTAGAGGCCGAAGACGGTCTGCGTGTTGCCTACGTCGACCGCGAGCAGCACGGCCGGGCGCCCGCCCTACTGGAGGTCGTCGTCGCCGCCGAGCGTCTCGCCGAGCTTCTGGGCGAGCGCCTCGGGGGTGAGCGCAGGGCCGTCGCCCTCGCCGCGCAGCTCCTCGATCGTGACGTCGCTCGACGTGTAGACCTCGGCCCTCGGGATGATCCTCGTCGGCCGGTTCTTGTCCCAGACCCAGACGTCCTCCATCGTCAGGTGGAAGAACGGATAGGTCGTCTGCGGCAGCACCTTCAGCTCGTGCCGGTTGCAGAGGTAGGTCGAGTCCTGGGTGACGATGCAGTAGCGGAAGAGCCCGAAGACCGCCGAGTACTCCTTCTTGAGGCGGAGCTCGAGATCCGCCTCGTATTCGTCCAGCTCGTCGAGGTGCGACATGCGCCTCATTCTAGCGCCGGCGTCCCG
>JAICGP010000124.1 GCA_025923055.1 Thermoleophilia bacterium | reverse complement strand
TGCGATCCGCGAGCTGCTCGTCGTACGCCACCGCGCCGATCGTACGACAACCGGCTGCGCGCCGGACTCGCGGTGGGGGATCGCGATCGTCACCTCGGCGCCGGCGCCGGGAAGGTTCCGGGCGGTCGCCCGGCCGCCGTGAGCGCGGGCGATCGCGTCGACGATGGCAAGGCCGAGCCCCGCCCCCTCCGCTCCGCGGGCGTGGTCGGCCCGCGTGAAGCGCTCGAACGCGTGGGTGAGGAGCTCGGGCGAGAATCCCGGGCCGCCGTCGCGGACGCGGACCACGAGAGCCTTTTCCTCGACGATCGCGTCGAGGGTGATCGGGCCGGCGCCGTGGCGGAGGGCGTTGTCGACGGCGTTTCCGAGCGCCTGCTCCAGGCGGAGGCGGTCGCCGTGCGCCTCGGCGGCCGGCACGTCGCCCCGCTCGATCCGCGTCCCGGCGGCCGCCGCTCGGGCTGCGAAGCGCGTCGCGACGCCCTCGAGGAGCTCGTCCACCGGGAAGCGCGTCGGCCGCAGCGCGATCCGTCCCTCCTCGGTTGCTGCGAGGACGAGGAGGTTCTCGGCGAGCTGGGCGAGCCGGTCGACTTCCTGGGCGACGGAGCGGAGCGCGGCGTCCAGCTCGGCCGCGCTGCGAGGGCGGCGGAGCGCGAGCTCGAGCTCCGTCTGGAGGAGGGCGAGGGGCGTGCGCAGCTCGTGGCTCGCGTCGGCGACGAAGCGGCGTTCGCGGCGCAAGCCGGCGTCGAGCCGGTCGATCATCGCGTTCAGGGTCGTGGCGAGCCGCCGGATCTCGTCGCGGGCGGCCGGCAGCGGTAGCCGCTCGCCCGCGGTGTCGGCGCTGATCTCGTCCGCGCGCCGCCGCATCGCCTCGACCGGGCGCAGGGCGGCGCCGGCCAGGACGTAGCCGGCGGCGGAAGCAAGCAGGAGCGCGAGCGGGCCGCCCAGGAGCAGCTGCGTGAGCAGGCCCCCGAGCGCCTCCGCCCGATCCTCGAGCGAGGCGCCGACGACGAGAACGCCGTCGTCCAGCGGCCGGGCGAGGAGGCGAACCGGCTCCGACTCGTTCTCTCCGGGCGGGGCGAGAGTCGTCTCGAGAAACCGGGCCGCCGAGGCCGCCGCTGCCCGTTCCGTCGCAGAGAGAAGGGGGTCGTCGAGACCCAGCGTCGCGGCGACGACGTCGCCGCGCGGCCCGAGCACCTGGGCGAACTCCTCCTCCCCGCCCGGCAGGTGCTCCCCGGCGTCGCGCGTCTCGAACGTGGCGCCCAGCGCGTCGGCACGCGCGCGGAGCGTGTCGTCCACCTGGCTCCCGAGTGAATCGGCGAGCCGGAGGTAGAGGAAGGCGCCGGTGGCGGCCAGGACGACCGCCATCGCGAGCGCGAAGACCAGCGTGAGCCGCAGGCGCAGCGGCAGCCGGCTCATCCGTCCTCCCGCAGCCTGTAGCCGGCCCCGCGCACCGTCTCGAGCGAGTCGCGCCCGAAGGGACGATCGATCTTGTCGCGCAGGTACCGGACGTAGACGTCGACGACGTTCGAGCGCCGCTCGTACCCGTAGTCCCAGCCGCGCTCGAGCAGCTGATGGCGGGAGAGCACCTGGCCCGGCCGGCGCATGAAGGTCTCGAGCAGCGAGAATTCCTTCGCCGAGAGCCGGATCTCCCGGCCGGCGCGCGACACGTGGTGGGTCGCGGGATCGAGCCGCAGGTCTCCCACCTCCAGGACCGCGGGGCGCTCGACCGCGCCCCGGCGCGCGAGCGCGCGGAGCCGCGCGAGCAGCTCGGCGAAGGAGAACGGCTTCGCCAGGTAGTCGTCCGCCCCGGCGTCGAGGCCCGCGACCCGGTCCTCGACGGCGTCGCGCGCGGTCAGCATCACGACCGGCGCCCAGACGCCGTTCTCGCGCAGGCGCCGGCAGACCTGGAAGCCGTCCGCCCCCGGCAGCATGACGTCGAGGACGATGGCGTCGTACTCGGCGGCGGCGGCCATCCACAGCGCGTCGTCGCCGCTCCCGGCGACGTCCGCGGCGTGCCCTTCCTCGGCGAGGCCCCGCCGCAGGAGGCCGGCCAGCTTCACCTCGTCCTCGACGACCAGCACGCGCACGATCACATTGTCCCCCCGCCGGGATGAGAAGACGATGAGCGGCCGGCGTCCTCATCGTCATTTCATCCGCGAGCTCTACGGTTTGCGGCGGAAAGCAGATCGAGGCAAGGAGGAGACGAGATGCAGCGCCTCAGCAGGAAGAAGGCGGCCGTGATCGCCGGGCTCGTCCTCGGCGTCGGCGCGGCCGGCGGCGGCGCGGCGATCGCGGCGGGAGGGGACGACGACGCCACCGAGAGGCCGATCACCGGCTCGGCCCTCGAGAAGGCCGAGGCCGCCGCGCTCGCGCACACGGGCCCGGGCAAGGTGACCGGCACCGAGGTCGGCGACGAGGAGAGCTACTACGAGGTCGAGGTGACGCTTGCCGACGGCAGCCAGGTGGACGTCCAGCTCGACCGGAGCTTCGACGTCGTCGGATCCGAGAGCGACGACGAGGAGACGGACGACCGATGACGTCAGTCGCGGCCGGCGCGGCAGCGACGGCCGCGGCGCTCGTCCTCGCCGTGGCCTGCGGAGGAGAGGGTGAGACGACGCCTGCCCCGGCAGGCCCCCACTTGCCGCAGGGAGGCGAGCCCGTCGAGCTCGACCCGGGCGAGCTCAGCGCCGAGATCGACAACCGCTACTGGCCGATGACGCCGGGGACGCGCTGGACCTACCGCGAGGTCGACGAGGAAGGCGCGGTGCTCGCGGTCGTCGTCACGGTCAGCAGCGAGACGAAGAGGATCGCCAACGGCGTCACGGCCCGGATCGTCCGGGACACGGTCACGGAGGACGGTGAGCTGATCGAAGACACGTTCGACTGGTACGCCCAGGACGGGCAGGGGAACGTTTGGTACCTCGGCGAGGACACCGCCGAGTTCGAGGGCGACAAGGTCGTGACGAGGGCGGGCTCCTTCGAGGCCGGGGTCGACGGCGCCCTCCCGGGGATCATCATGCCCGCCGACCCGGTGGACGGCCTGCGCTACCGGCAGGAGTACTACGAGGGGGAAGCGGAGGACAACGGCGAGGTGCTGAGCACCGAGGAGCGGGCGGAGGTTCCCGCCGGCCGCTACCGGCGAGCGCTTCTGACCAAGGACACGAGCGCGGTCGAGCCCAGCGTGCTCGAGTACAAGCTCTACGCCCCCGGCGTCGGCCCCGTCCTGACCCTGGGCGTCTCGGGAGGCGGCGGCCGCGAGGAGCTGGTCGAGATCGAGCGGGTGGGCGCAGCGGCCGCGCGGGCTGCAGGCACGACGCCGCTCGGCGTGCCGTATCCGTAACGCCCCCGCCCCGGCGCGTCTGTCAGGCGGGCGGCCGCACGACCGCGAAGCGCGCGGCGACGAAGTCGCCGTTCCGTCCCAGCTCGTCGAGGCGGAGCTCGATCCGGCGGGGGAGGAGCGGCGCGCCCCCGCCGAGCGTGACCGGCGCGATCGAGACGATGACCTCGTCGAGCAATCCCGCGTCTGCGAACTGACCGGCCAGGTCGCCCCCGCCGACGATCCAGACGTTCCGGCCGCCCGCGGCCTCCACCATCGTCTCGTGGACGGTTGCGACGTCGGCGCTCGTGAACTCGATCGGCGCGTCGGGCACGACGCGGAGCTGCCGGTGCGTGAAGATCCAGCAGGGAACGTCGTAGGGCCACTTCCACTCCGACGGGTCACGGTCTGCGAACTCATGGTCGAGGATCCACTCGTACGTCGTGGAGCCCATCGCCAGTGCGCCCACCTCGGCGATGAAGTCACCGTAGTTGAGCGGCCCGTCCTCCTCGCGCGCGCGGGTGAAGAGCCAGTCGAGCGAGTCGTTCGGATCGGCGATGAAGCCGTCGAGCGTCGTCGCCGTGTAGTACTGCGTCAGGGTCACGCTGCCTCCTTCGAGTCGTCGCCGACGCGGAAGCGGAGGTCGGTCAGTCCGGCCGTGCGGCTCACGTGGGTGCGCTCGAGCCGGATCCGGCGGCCGCCGGGCAGCTCGAAGAGCCGTATCCCGTCGCCGAGCAGGACCGGCGCGAGGTGGACGACGATCTCGTCGACGAGGCTCTGCTCGAGGCACTGCCTCGCGACGGACGCTCCGAGGATGCCGACGTTCTTCCCTCTCGCGGCCTCCCTGGCCCGGGCGACCGCCGCCTCGATCGGCTCGTCGACGAACGTCCCCGTCAGCCAGTCGGGCTCGTCGTCCGGCGGCTCGTGGGTGAGCACGAAGATGGGCCCCGTCCAGGCGCCGCCGTAGATGCCGGCCCGGTCGCGATCCTCGACCTCGTAGGTCCGCCTGCCCATGAGGATCGCTCCCGTCGTCGCGATCACCTCGTTCGCCGTCTCGCTGGGGCCGCCCCACGACTCGAACACCCAGTCCATCGCGTCGTCCGGGGCGGCGATGAAGCCGTCGAGCGACATCGTCACGTGCCAGACAACCGTTCCCATGAGGCTCCTTTCGTCGAGGCGGCCGCCCGACGGTACCGTCTCCCGCCATGAGCGCGGTCCCGCAGCGAGAGTGCTGAGCGCTCCTTCCGAGGGGTGTCCTTTCGCCGCCTGCCCGTTCGTCTGAAGGACGACCAGCCCACACGAGGAGGACACGATGAAGTACATGCTCCTGATCCACCAGGGCTCCGCCCCGACGCCCTACTCGCCGGAGGAGTGGGCGCGCCTCTCCGAGGACGAGCAGCAGGCGGTCGCCGCCGACTACCAGGCGATCAACCAGACGCCCGGCGTAAGCCCCGGGCTCCAGCTGCAGCCGCCCGAGTCGGCGACGACGGTGCGGATGGAGGACGGCAGGACGCTCACGACCGACGGGCCGTTCGTCGCCGTCAAGGAGGCGCTCGGCGGCTACCTCGTCTTCGAGGCGGACGACCTCGACGCAGCGATCGAGCTCGCGTCGCGCATCCCGGCGGCCCGCATGGGCGGTGCGGTGGAGGTGCGCCCGATCGCGGAGTGGTAGCCACGCTCGAACAGGTCTTCCGGGACGAGTGGGGCCGCGTCCTCGCCGGCCTGATCGGCTTCCTCGGCGACTTCGACCTCGCCGAGGAAGCCGCTCAGGAGGCGTTCGCGATCGCCGCCGAGCGGTGGCCGCGCGCCGGGACGCCCGCGAACCCGCGCGCCTGGCTGGTGACGACCGCCCGCAACCGGGCGATCGACCGACTTCGCCGCGACCGCACGCTCGCTGCGAAGACCCGCCTGCTCGACGTGCAGGAGCCCGTGGAGGACGAGATGGAGGAGACGACGATTCCCGACGAGCGGCTCGAGCTCCTCTTCACGTGCTGCCACCCGGCGCTCGCGCTCGACGCCCAGGTTGCGCTGACGCTCCAGACGCTGGGCGGGCTCAGGACGGAGGAGATCGCGCGCGCGTTCCTCGTTCCGCACGAGACGATGAGCAAGCGGCTCGTCCGCGCGAAACGGAAGATCAAGGCCGCCGGGATCCCGTTTCGCGTCCCTCCGCCCCACCTGCTTCCCGACCGCCTCGCCGCCGTCGTGGCGGTGGTCTACCTCATCTTCAACGAGGGCTACGGCGGCCGCGGGGAGCTCGCCGCCGAGGCGATCCGGCTCGGGCGGGTGCTCGCGGAGCTGATGCCCGACGAGCCAGAGGTGCACGGGCTCCTCTCCCTCATGCTGACGAACGACGCCCGCCGTGCGGCCCGCTTCGCCGACGGCGAGGTCGTCCTGCTCCGCGACCAGGATCGCTCGCTCTGGGACCTCGACCAGATCGCGGCCGGGCGCGCCGCCCTCGATCGCGCCCTCGCGCTCGGCGGCCGCGGTCCCTACGTGCTGCAGGCCGCGATCGCCGTGCTGCACGTCGAGGAGCCACAGGACTGGGCGCGGCTCGCCGCTCTCTACGGCGAGCTCGCCCGTCTCACCGCCTCACCGGTCGTTGAGCTCAACCGGGCCGCGGCGCTGGCCGAGGCGGGCGAGGTCGAGAGCGCGCTCGCCCTCGTGGAGAGCCTCGACCTCGACCGCTACCACTACCTGCACTCGACCCGCGCCGAGCTCCTCCGCCGCCTCGAGCGGACGGACGACGCGCGCGCCGCCTACCGCCGCGCCGTCGAGCTCGTCCATTCCGACGCCGAGCGCCGCTTTCTCGAGCGCCGGCTGGAAGAGCTCGACGGCTGACGGCTCGGCCGTCGGTCAGCTGTCCGCGAGGCGCGCCCGCCGCTCGAGCTCCGCGGCGGTCGGCTCCTCGAGCGACCGCCGCGGGGACGGCCGCTTCAGGTCGGCGATCAGGAGCCGGTGGATCTCGTGCGGTGCGGCGCCGCCCGCGAGCGCCTCCTCCAGCGGCCCGGAGACCGTCCCCGCGAGGTCGTGGAGCGGTCCGAGCGGCCGGGGGATGGAGAGGTCGTCGCACGTCCCGACGAGGACGCGCGCGCCCGGAGCGAGGTCGCCGACGAACCGGGTGACGAGCGACGTCTTGCCGATCCCGGCCTCGCCCGTGACGACGACCACGCGCCCGTCACCGCGCGCGGCGTCGGCGTGGGCCTCGGCCAGCACGGCCAGTGCCCCTTCACGCTCGAGGAGCTCCACAGGAACACGATAGACCTCGGCCCGAGCTGTTTTCAGCCCCCTCACCGTGGCCCGATGCAAGGCGCGCCCAGCGGGTTCCGACCGGGTTCACGTCCCTCTCACGAGTGTGGTGGCAGGAAGAGGTCGGTCTCGTAGCTGTGCAGCACCGCGGTGACGTGCATCCCCGCATGGGCGATCGGCGCGCCGATCGGGTTGAGCGTCAGGAGCGTCGGGGCGCTCCAGACGACATCGCCCGCGAGCGGCTGGCGGACCTTCTCCGAGCGGAAGTCGCTGTAGCCGAGGTGATAGACGGCGGTCATCGCGAGCGACGCCGCGAGCGCCGCCGCGCCGACGGCGAGCTTCCCGGCCGGCCGCTGCCGCGCCCGCGTTCCCTCGAAGGCCGCGAAGACGACGAGGATCGGAAAGACGGACAGGAGCAGGCCGTCCGCTGCGCCGTAGACGACCCCCCGCCACAGGACTGCGGCGATCAGGTCGATTCCCTCCGGCCGTGCGGTTGCGTCCGCGCTCCGGACGACGACGAGGGCGAGGATTCCTGCCGCGACCAGCCCGAGCGCCAGAGAGGCACGCCAGTGGCGGCGGAGCATGGCGCCGAGCCGGCGGTTCGTCGCCCTGGCCCAGAGGAGGAAGAACAGCGCGACCGAGGCGACGTAGACGCCGTAGTAGAGATCGCGCGGCAGGTCGAGCGTATCCGCGAAGACGAACGGAACTGCGAAGCCGAGGAGCAGGCCCGCTCCGAGCCAGGCGAGCCCGTTGCGCGCGGCGAGGGTGAGGCGAGCGTCGAGCCCCTTGCCGCCTCGAACGGCGTGGGTGCTCATCCGGGACCACCTCCTTTCTGCCTCCAGCCTCTCGGAGGAGGCCTCCGCCCGCATCCGAGATAACCCACAGGCGACGTCCGCGATCTCGCTGAAAGCGGGCGCCGCGTGACCTCTTTCTGGCCGCTCGCCTGGTAGAACGTCGGCGTGGCGATGTTCCACGTCGTGCTCCTCCGCTCGGGCCCGGAGTGGGACCCGTCGCGTCCGCTGGAGGAGCAGTCCGGCTGGCCCGCCCATGCGGCCTTCATGGACCGGCTCGTGGAGGACGGCTTCATCGTGCTCGGCGGGCCGCTCGGAGACGAGCACCGGGTCGTGCACGCGGTCGAGGCCGACTCGGAGCAGGCCGTTCGTGCCCGGCTCGCCGAGGATCCCTGGAGCGGGTCGCACCTCGAGGTCGGCGTCGTCGAGCCCTGGACGATCCGCCTCGACGCGCGACGCCTCGAGCCGGGACACGCCTCCGCCTGACCCGCCTCCGCACGGCGGCCGCCGCCGCAGGCGTCCGCTGCCGGTTTAGTATCGCCGCGTGGCCGAGGACTCGAGACCCGGGGCCCTCGGGCCGCACGGCACGACGAATTGACGGGCGTCCTCTTCGCCTGCCTCGCCGGGGCGTTCTTCGGGGCCCTGAACGTCACCATGCACAGGGGCC
>JAICGP010000123.1 GCA_025923055.1 Thermoleophilia bacterium | reverse complement strand
TGTGAGCGCCGAGGCGCAGCGGGCTGCCGATCCGAGCCGGGAGAAGCGCTGGTGGCTGCGGACGCTCGCCGTCTTCCAGGCGCCGCGGCCGGTCTTCGCCGCGCTGCGGGACGAGACCGGGCCGGAGGTGGAGGCACGCGAGGAGCCCGTGCTCGCGCTCGTCGTCCTGGCGGGCATCGCGGGCGTGCTGAGCGCTCCGGAGACCGGGAAGCTGCTCGACCAGGGCCTCGTCGACCAGAGCCTCGCCGTCGTCGCCGTCCTCGTCTTCCTCACCGGAGCCATCTACGGCGTGGCGACGTACTGGATCGGAGGCGCGCTCCTCTACGTCGGGATCCGCGGCGCGGGCTCGCAGGGGAGCTACCGGCGGGCGCGGCACCTGCTCGCCTTCGCGGCGGCGCCCATGGTGCTCGGCCTCGTCCTCGTCTGGCCGCTGCGGCTCGCCGTCTACGGCTCGGACTCGTTCCGGACCGGCGGGGAGGACTACGGGACCGCGCCGCTCCTCTTCGACCTCGCCTCGGGGGCGTTCGCCCTCTGGTCGCTGGGGCTCCTGATCTACGGCATCGCCGTCGTGGAACGGTGGCGGCTGACGAGGGCGGCCGTCGCGTTCGCGCTCGTCCTGCTCGCGATCCTCGTCCTCACCCTTCCGCTCGTGATCCCGCTCTCGAGCCGCTGAGGAACGCGGCGAGCTCCTGCTCGGGCATCGCGTACGTGTGCTCCTCGGTCGGGAAGGCGCCGCTTCGCACCTCGCCGGCGAAGCGTTCGAGCGCCCCGCGGATCTCCGTGCTCAGGTTCGCATAGCGCTTGGCGAACTTCGGGGAGCGGCCCTCGTAGAGGCCGAGCACGTCGTGGAGGACGAGCACCTGCCCGTCGCAGCGAGGGCCGGATCCGATCCCGAGCGTCGGGATCGAGAGCCGCTCGCTGATCTCCTCCGCGACCGGCGCCGGCACCGCCTCGAGGACGAGCGAGAAGCAGCCCGCGTCCTCGAGGGCGACCGCGTCCTCCAGCAGCCTGCGCGCCTTCTCCGCCGTCTTGCCCTGCGCGCGGAAGCCGCCGAGCATCGTCGCCGACTGCGGCGTCAGGCCGATGTGACCCATGACCGGGATGCCCGCGCCGATTAGGGCGAGCACGCGCGACAGCGTCGGCCCGGCGCCCTCGAGCTTCACCGCGTCTGCGGCGGCCTCCTTCACGAAGCGGACCGCGTTGCGGACCGCCTCCTCGTCGGAGACCTGGAACGAGCCGAAGGGCATGTCCGCGACGACGAGCGGCCGCTCTGCCCCGCGCGTCACGGCGCGCGTCAGCACGAGCATCTCCTCCATCGTCGCCGGGACCGTGCTCGAGTGGCCGAGGACGGTCATGGCCGCCGAGTCGCCGACGAGGACGATGTCGAGGCCGGCCGCGTCGGCGAGGCGCGCGCTCGGGTAGTCGTACGCCGTGACCATGACGAGGCGCTCGCCTCGGTCGGCCAGCTCGCGAAGCTCCGTGAGGGAGACCTTCCGCCTCGTCACTCGACCGCCCCCTCGAGGACGACGTTGTCGATCAGGCGCGTGTCGCCGGCCTGCACCGCCGCTAGCAGGTAGACGCGCCCGTCCAGCCGCTCGACCCGGACGTAGTCCGGTCGGAGGCGCGGCTCCGCCGCGAGGAGCGAGCGCGCCGCCTCCTCCGCGTCCTCGCCGGCGGCGTGGGCGCGCTCCCCTGCCGCGAGCGCCCGCGGGAGCGCGCGGGCGGCCTCCCGCTCCTCGGTCGAGAGGAGCGCGTTTCGGGAGCTGAGCGCGAGGCCGTCCTCGTCCCGCGCCGTCGGGACGAGCCGGATCTCGAGCCCCAGATTCAGGTCGCGAGCCATCCGCTCCACGAGGGCGGCCTGCTGCGCGTCCTTCTGGCCGAAGTACGCGCGGCGCGGGCGGACGAGGTTGAAGAGCTTCAGGCAGACGGTCGCGACGCCCCGGAAGTGTCCCGGCCGCGCGGCGCCCTCGAGCGTCCCGCCGAGCCCCTCCACGTCGACCCACGTCGCGAAGTCGGCGGGGTACATCTCCTCGACGGTCGGGGCGAAGACGAGGTCGACGCCCCAGCCCGCGGCTAGGAGCAGGTCCTGCTCCAGGTCGCGGGGGTAGCGCTCGAGATCCTCTCCCGGGCTGAACTGCGCAGGGTTGAGGAAGATGCTCAGGGCGACGACCGCGCACTCCGCGCGCGCCCGCCGGGCGAGCGCCTCGTGCCCCCCGTGGAGAGCGCCCATCGTCGGGACGAGCCCGACGTCCGCGTCGGCGCCGAGCGGAGCGAGCGCCCGCCGGAGCTCGTCGATCGTCCGCGCCGTCGTCACCGTCCCGCCACCGTCGCCGCGACGTCGGTGAGCGCGCGGTACATCGGCTCGAGGTCGGGCCGCCGCTCGTGGATGACCTCGAGGTGCCGCTCGACGGTCTCCCAGTCGCCGCGGGTGAGGGGGCCCGTCAGCTCGAAGTCGTTGTCCATCGTCTGCCGCATGAGGGGCAGCAGCGCGTCCGGCGGGGCCCCGGCGAGGCGGAAGAGCTCCGCCGCCGCCCAGTGGATGCTGACGAGGAAGCTGGACGCGACGGCCGCCGCGGCGTGGTAGAGCGGCCGCTCGTCGTCCTCGAGCTCGAACGGACGCACGCCGAGCAGCTCCGCCAACGAGAAGCCCGCGTCGAGCGCCTCCGCCGTCTCGCCGGTCACCGCCGCCCAGGCGCCATCGAGCTGCTCGGCGCCTCGGCTCGCGACGAACGTCTGCAGCGGGTGCAGGCTGAAGCGGCGGACGTGCGGGTCGAGGGCGTCGAGCCTCCTCGGGCCGCTCGTGTGCGCGAGCCACGGCCCGGGCTCGATTGCCGCTGCGACGCCCGGGACGGCGCGGTCCGGCACGCAGAGCAGGACGAGATCGGCGCCGGCCGTCTCGAGCTCGCGCCCGGTGACGCGCGTCGGGATCCGCTCGGCGAGCCGCTCGGCAACGGCGGCGCCGACGCGTCCCGCGCCGACCACACAGGCTGACGTGAACTCCATTGGGCTCCAGTTCCGTGGGGATACCGGGCGCGACGGAGTCTACCCGCGCGTCGCTAGCCTACGAGGGATGACCGAGAAGGCCGACAAGACCGAGCAGGAGTGGCGCGCCGAGCTCAGCCCCGAGCAGTACCGCGTCCTCCGCGAGCACGGCACCGAGCGCGCCTTCTCCGGCGCCTACTGGGACGCGAAGGAGCCGGGCGTGTACCGCTGCGCCGGCTGCGGCGCCGAGCTCTTTCGCTCGGAGACGAAGTACGACTCCGGCACCGGATGGCCGAGCTTCTACGAGCCGGCGGCCGCCGAGGCGGTCGAGACCGAGCGAGACTGGAGCCTCCTCGTCCCCCGCACCGAGGTGCACTGCGCCGCCTGCGGCGGCCACCTCGGGCACGTCTTCGACGACGGTCCCCGGCCGACCGGGCTGCGCTACTGCATCAACTCCGCCGCGCTCGAGCTCGATCCCGCCGGCTCGTAGCTCGTCGTCGTCGAGAGGGAGGCGCGCCGCCTTGCGCAGCCTCCGGACGGCGCGCCGCGGCAGCTAGGCTGAAGCCATGACCGAGAAGGCGACGTTCGGCGCGGGGTGCTTCTGGGGCGTCGAGGTGGCGTTTCGGAACGTGCCCGGGGTGAAGGGCGCGGCCGTGGGCTACATGGGCGGCTCGGTTCCCAACCCGACCTACGAGCAGGTGTGCACCGACCGCACCGGCCATGCCGAGGTCGTCCAGGTCGAGTTCGACCCCGCCGAGGTGTCCTACGAGGCGCTGCTCGACACGTTCTGGGCCGAGCACGATCCGACGCAGCTGAACCGGCAGGGGCCCGACGTCGGGCGCCAGTACCGCTCCGCGGTCTTCTACCACTCTCCCGAGCAGCAGGAGAAGGCGCTCGAGTCGAAGGCCCGCATCCAGGCTCGCTCCGACCGGCCGGTCGTCACCGAGATCGAGCCTGCGTCCGAGTTCTGGCGCGCCGAGGACTACCACCAGCAGTACCTGGTGAAGCGCGGCCGCGCGACCTGCTTGGTCTAGTCAGGCCCGGCGAGGAAGCGGAGCAAGGCGTCGGCCACCGCGACCGGCTCGTCCTCCATGGCGAAGTGGCCCGCGCCGGGGATGTCCACGCGATGGGCGCCCGGGATCGCGGCGGCCAGCCGGTCGCCGGCCTCGAGCGGGAGCCAGGCGTCCGCCGTGCCCCAGACGACGAGGGTCGGCACGGCGATCTCGCCGAGACGGTCGAGCACCTCGGCCATGTCCCCGTCGCGCCACTGGTCGATCTTCCGGAAGTAGGCGGCCTGCCCGTCCGCACCCCGCCAGGGGCGCAGGTAGGCGGCGAGCGCGTCGGGCGCGAGCGGCCGGCTCACGGCCGTGCCCAGATGGGCGGCGACGACGGCCTCGTACACGTGCGCCGGCATCGTCCGGTAGGCGGCGAGATGCTCCTTCATGTGCGTCGTCGCCGGCGTGTTCCAGGGGAGCAGCACGGCGGCGTCCAGCAGGACGAGGCGGCCCGCGTGCCTGCCGTGGACGAGGTGGGCGCGGAGCACCGCGGCGGCACCGATGTCGTGCCCCACGAGCGCCGGCCGCTCGAGAGCCCACAGCTCGAGCAACTCGGCGAGCGCGAGGCCCTGCGCGGCCACCGACATGTCCTGGCCCTCGTGCCGCCCGGAGTCGCCGTAGCCGAGCAGGTCGACGAGGTAGACGGAGAAGCGTCCGGCGAGGGCGGGGGCGACGTTCCTCCAGACGTACGACCAGCTAGGCGTCCCGTGGACGAGGACGACGGGCGGGCCGTCGCCGAGCCTGTCCCAGGCGGCGCGTCCTCCGGTCAGCTCCGCGCGCTCGCGAAGCCTCCAGCCGGCTGTTGCGGTGCGTCCGCCCACGTGCCTAGACTGCCACGGCGATGCCGATCTACGAGTTCGTGTGCATGGAATGCGAGTCCCATTTCGAGGAGCTCGTCGGCGTGCGGGCGGCCGATCCGCCCTGCCCCGACTGCGGCGCCTCGAGGGTCGCCCGCCAGCTCTCCGTGTTCGCGGCTCACGGCACCGCCGAGCAGCCGAGCTTCGGCGGACCCGTGTCCGGAGGCGGTTGTTGCGGCGGGAGCTGTGGCTGCTGAGCCCGACGCACTGAGCCGCCGGGACGCGCTCGCGGCGCACGCCGCCGAGACGTCCGCGTGCACGCGCTGCCGGCTCGCGCAGGGGCGGACGCAGGTGGTCTACGGCGTCGGCGACCCCGACGCCGACCTGATGTTCGTGGGCGAGGCGCCCGGGTTCCACGAGGACAAGCAGGGGTATCCCTTCGTCGGCTCGGCCGGGAAGCTGCTCGACCGCCTGCTGGAGGGGATCGGCCTCTCGCGCCGAGACGTGTACATCGCGAACGTCCTCAAGTGCAGGCCACCCGGGAACCGCGACCCGCAGCCGGACGAGATCGAAGCCTGCGAGAGTCACCTCTTCCGACAGCTCGAGCTGATCCAGCCGAAGCTCGTCGCGACGCTCGGGAACTTCGCCACGAAGCTCCTCTCCGGCAAGCCGGCGGGCATCACGCGCGTGCACGGACGCCCGCAGGAGGCCCTCGTCGGCGGCCGCAGCGTCACGCTCTACCCGATCTACCACCCGGCCGCGGCGCTCTACACCCCTGCGATGCTGAAGACGCTCGAGGAGGACTTCGCCCGTATTCCGGCGCTCCTCATGGGACCGGCGGCCGCTCCGGCGCCGGTGGCGGACGCGCAGGTGATCCCGTTCCCGGCGGCGGCCGCGCCCGCCGTCGCTGCCGCGGCGCCGCCCGACGAACAGCTCGGCCTCTTCTAGTCTTCCAGCGGAGATGCGCGTCACCGTGATCGGCCGCGGCAACGTGGGCGGAGGCCTCGCGAGGCTCTGGCGCGCCGCGGGACACGAGGTGCAGGAGCTCGGCCGGGACGGCGGAGACGCGACCGGCGCCGAGGCCGTGCTCCTCGCGGTGCCCGGCGACCGGATCCCCGACGCGCTCGGCTCGGTGCGCGGGCTCCAGGGCGTGCCGGTGATCGACGCGACCAACGCCACCCGCGGCCGGCCGGAGGGGTTCGCCTCGCTCGCCGAGTACGTCGCGTCGCTGACGGGCGGGCCGGTGGCGAAGGCCTTCAACACGAACTTCGCCTCCATCTACGACCGGCTCGGCGAAGCGACGTCCCGCCCGAGCATGGTCTTCGCTGCCGACGAGGGGGCACGCGAGGTGACCGAGCGGCTGATCGCGGACGCGGGCTACGAGCCGGTCGACGCCGGCGACCTCGGCTCGGCGCGCGCCGTCGAGGACTTCCTCGCCGTCATCTTCGCCGTCTCCCGCGCCGGCCTGGGACCTTTCTTCTATCGCTTCGGCCCGCCCGACAGGCTCTAGCGACTACCCTGCACCGATGGTCGAGCTCGAGTCGTCCTCGCCCGAGGAGACCGAGCGCATCGCGGCCGCCCTCGCGCGCGAGCTGGCTCCCGGCGACCTCGTCACCGTCGCAGGCGACCTGGGGGCAGGGAAGACGACGTTCGTGCGAGGCGCCGCGCGGGCGCTCGGGATCGCCGCCCCGGTCACCAGCCCCACGTACACGATCGGGCACCGCTATGCGGGGGACCCCGACGTCTCGCACCTCGACCTCTACCGCTTCCGGCGCGTGTCGGAGGCGGAGTGGGGAGACCTGGAGCCCTACTTCGACGACGCCGTCGTCTTCGTCGAGTGGCCCGAGGCCGGAGCCGGCGTCCTGCCTCCCGCGCGGATCGCGGTGCGGTTGCGGCACCACGAGGACGGGCATAGACTGATCGTTCTCGAAAGTCGCGAAAAAACCCTGGAAATCAGGGTAACCGGTGCTCCTCCTCGCGTTTGACACCGCCACCGAGACCGCGTCGGTCGCGCTCGTGCGGGACGGCGACGTCCTCGGCGAGCGGCCGTCACGGGCCGTCCGCGTGCTCGACGACGTCGAGGCGCTGCTCGCCGACGCGGGCCTGGGCTCGGCCGACGTCGGCGGCATCGTCGTCGGCACCGGCCCGGGGAGCTACACGGGCCTCCGCATGGGGCTCGTGACGGCGCGCACGCTCGCGATCGCGCTCGGCGTCCCGGTGGCGGGCGTCTCCACGCTCGACGCGCTCGCGGCGGGCGCGCCCGGGGCCGTCCCGGTCCTCGACGGAAAGCGCGGCGAGGTGTTCACCCTCGTCGGCGGCGAGCCGCGCTGCCTGGCCGCCGAGGCGCTGGCGCCCGAGCCGGGCAAGGCGTACGTCGGCGACGGCGCCGTTCGCTACCGGGAGGCGATCGAGTCGGCCGGCGCCACCGTCGCCCCCGACGGGGCGCCGGAGCACGTCCCGTGGGCGCGGCACCACGCCGCCCTCGCTCACGCCTTCGGCCCGCCCGATGCGGTCGAGCCTCTCTACCTCCGCGTCCCGGACGCCGAAAGGGCGTTGTCGCCGTGATCGACGGCCAGCGAGTCCGCCTGGACATCCGGCGCCTGACGCTCGGCGACCTCTCCGACATCGAGCGCATCGAGCAGCGCGTCTACCCGACGCCCTGGTCGCGCTCCATGTTCGCGGGCGAGCTGGCGAAGCCCTCGTCGGTCTCCCTCGGCGCGTTCGACGAGGAGGGGAGGCTGGTCGGCTACCTGATCGTCTCGCGCTACGTGGACGCCTGGCACGTCATGAACATCGCCGTCGACACGGCCACCCGGCGCGCGGGCGTGGCGAGCCGGCTCCTGGAGGAGCTCTTCGAGCTGACCGCGGGCGACGTGCGGCGGGGCTACACGCTCGAGGTGCGGGTCTCGAACCGCTCGGCGATAGCGCTCTACGAGCGCTACGGCTTCACGGCGAACGGCGTGCGGCGCGGCTACTACACCGACAATCGGGAAGACGCGCTGATCATGTGGAAGGACCCGATCCGCGCCGGGGGAGAACCGGATGGCTAAGAAGGGGGGCCACGGGGGAAACATGGTTTCCCCCGTGTTGAATCGGGAGGACGCGCTGATCATGTGGAAGGACCCGATCCGCGCCGGGGAGGAGGCCGCGGACACGGACGGATGATCCTGGGGATCGAGACGTCCTGCGACGAGACCGCCGTCGCCCTCGTCACGGGCGACGGTCGCATCCTGTCCAACGTCGTTGCGTCCCAGGCGGA
>JAICGP010000122.1 GCA_025923055.1 Thermoleophilia bacterium | reverse complement strand
GAGCGTCGCCCCGTTGATCGTCCGGCCGATTCCCGGCAGCGCCGGGAGCACGAGGAGGCCGATGGCCGTGAGCCCGAGGACGTACTTGACGTTGTCGAGCTCGCGGTAGTCGGCGAGGAAGAGGACGAGCGCCAGGAACGCAGCGACGCCCACGACGACCCAGAGGCCCTGCCGGAACGCGAGATCCGGCTCGATCCGGTAGATCTCGGTCAGGCCGATCGCGCACAGGAGCCCGCCGAGCGGCAGGAGGTACGGGTCGGCGTAGGGCAGCCGGATCCGCATGACCACGTGCGCGACGACGAAGAGCGCCACGAAGAACGCCGCGTAGGAGAGGGAGCCGGCCGAGACGACCTCCTGTCGGGCCATGTAGACGGCCGCGAACCCGGCCGCCGTCAGCGCGCCGACGAGCGCGAGGTTCAGGAGCTCTCGCGTCCGGAGGCTCACGGCTCGGGTAGCGCCTCCGCCTCGTACACCGCCACCCGCGCGCGGGCGGAGTCGTAGGAGGTGAGCCGGTGGTCGAAGAGCTCGGCCCGCTCCTCGGGCGAGAGTTGCGCGGCCTGGAGGCGGCTCACGTACCGCTCGCGGTAGAGGCCGACGTCGCCGGTGAGGTCGAAGGGGACGCCCTGGTACACCGTCACGCTCCCGTCCTCGGCGGCGCCGACGAAGTGGGCGCGCGAGAGCCCGTAGATCGCCCCGCCGATCACGAGCGCCACGAAGGCGAGGCCGAGGGCCGCCCAGAGCAGCCGCCTCCCCCAGCGGCGGCGCGGCTTCCCGGCACGCGCCGGCGCCTCCCTCTCCGCCTCGGGCGCGGGCGCCGGCGCGACGGGCGGCAGGTCGGTCAGCGTGTCCTCGAGGTCGTCCTCCTGCTCGACCTCGGCCGCGGAGGCGCCCGCCGGGCCGACGAGGGTCTCCTCGACCGCCTCCTCGCCGTCGACGCGGAAGAGGACCACGGTGATGTTGTCCTCGCCGCCGCCGCTGTTCGCCGCCCGTACGAGATCGCGCGCCGCGTCCTCGAGCGTCTTCGCGCGCTCGATCGTCCGCACGATCTCCTCGTCCCCGACCATCGTCGGGAGCCCGTCCGAGCAGAGCAGGAAGAGATCCCCCGGATCCGGCCGCAGGACGAGCGTGTCCACGTCCACCTCCGGATCGGTCCCGAGCGCGCGCGTGATGACCGACCGTTGCGGGTGCTCTCCCGCCTCCTCGGGCGAGAGCCTGCCGCTGCGGACGAGGTCGGCGACGAGGGAGTGGTCCTCGGTGAGCTGCTCGAGCCGGCCGTCGCGGATGCGGTAGGCGCGCGAGTCGCCGACGTGCCCGACCACGACCTCGCCGCCGGTGACGAGCGCGGCGGTCACCGTCGTCCCCATCCCCGAGGCGCCTGCGTCGCTGCGGGCGCGCTCGTAGATCCGGCGGTTGGCCTCCTGGATGATGGCCTGCACGCGCTCCTCGGGCCCGAGGTCGTCGGCGGCGTGGTACTCGCGGAAGGCCGCCGCCGCGAGCCGGGACGCGACCTCGCCCGCCTGCGCGCCGCCCATGCCGTCGGCCACGACGAAGAGGGGCGGTTCGACGACGAGCGAGTCCTCGTTGCGGCGGCGGACGCGCCCCGCGTCGGTCTTCCCGGCGCTCTCGCCCAGCCTCATCGCTCGTAGACGAGCTCCGTGTCGCCGACCTGGAGGAGGTCCCCCTCGTGCAGCCGCCTGCGGCCGTCCACCCGCTCGCCGTTCACGAACGTCCCGTTCGTCGACCCGAGGTCGATCACCCACGTCCCGTCGAGGCCGCTCTCGACGCGGGCGTGGTGGCCCGACGCGAAGTCGTCCCCGTCGAGCGCCACGACGTTGTCGCTGCTGCGGCCCAGCGTGGTCGGGACGGGGCCCGCCTCGAACGCCTTGCCGACGGGGATCGCCCGCGAGCGGCGGACGACGAGCCGACCGGGCGCGAGGCCGGCGTCGGCCCGCGCCTGCGCCACCTGCGCCGGGGCGAGCACGAAGCTCTCCTGCGGCGCGGCGGGGAGCCCGCGCACCGCCGAGCGGACGACGCGCCAGATGAAGAGGTAGAGGAGCGCGATGAACGCGGCCTGCAACGCGATGAGGATGGGCTCGACAGACATCAGAGGCCCGTCACCTGAGCTGCCCCGACCTCGCGACGCGGAAACCGCTCGGCGGCACACGCCCTCCTAGAACCCGCGCTCGAAGCGGAGCTCGGTCGTGCCGAGGACGATCGCGTCGTCCGGCTCGAGCTTCGCGCGGTCGACCCGCCTGCCGTTCACGGAGAGCCCGTTCGTCGAGCCAAGGTCGACGATCCAGTAGGCGCCGTCCTCGTGGCGTACCTCGGCGTGACGGCGGGAGACGTTGGGGTCGTCCACCGTGACGTCGCAGTCGCGCGACCGCCCGAGCACGACCGTGCGGCCGGCGAGCTCGTGGCGCTCCCCGCGGAGGAGGAGCGCGGCGGGCACGTGCGCGAGGTCGAGCTCGGCCGCCTCGGCGGCGGAGACGGCCGCGGTCGACGACGGCTCGGGCTTGTAGATCTTCGTCGCGCCGGGCTCGGCCTGCGGCTGCAAGCCGGGAGGCGGAGGCTGCTGCGCCCGTTGCGGCTGCACCATCCGCGTGGCGATGCCGAACTCGCCCATGCTCAGGTCCTCGTCCTCCTCCATGAGGACGCGGGGGGTCGAGAGAAGGGCGTAGCCCTCGCGGCGGGCGTGCTCGGAGAGGTAGTCGGAGAGCTCCGTGACGAGCGAGTCCTCGTAGGAGGCGAACTGGTCCCGGTCCCCCGGCGAGAGGTAGACGGTGTACTCGTTCGGCACGTAGACGCGCGACACGGAGATCGTCTTCGCCTCGTCCATCTCCTTCGCGAGCTTGCGCGCCAGCTCGACCGGCTGGACGTGCGTGCGGAAGGCGCGGCCGAAAACGCCCTCGACGATCGACTCGATCCGGTGCTCGATGCTCCGTAGGACGCTCATGTGAGGCGGGCAGCCCTGTGCCCGCCCCTCACTCTAACCACGCCGTACGAGCGGATACGCGAGCAGCGCAGCGGCCAGCCAGACCGCGCCGGCCGTCGAGAGGGCGGCCGGCGCAGCGCCCGCCCAGGCGAGCGGGAGGAGGAGCAGCACGGCGACGAGCCCTGCTCCCCAGGACGCCACGCCCCAGAGGCCGCGGGCCTGGGCGTGCGGCGCGAGAGCGGCCGCGACTGCCAGCACGACGCCGGCCGCGAGGAGCGACGGACGGCTCCAGAGAGCGCCGAGGCCGGCGGCCAGCGTCGCGACCGGGCCCTCGGCGGGCCCGACGCCGCCGGCGTCGGGGGCCGGCTCCCCCGTGAGCGCCAGCCTGGAGCCGGCCGCGGCGGCCACGACCACGGTCGCGGCGACTGCCGCGAGAGCCGTCGCCGAGCGCCGGAGCCCGCCCCGGGCCCGTGTCGCGACGCAGGCGGCGACCGGGAGGAGCCCGAGCGGCGCGAGGAGCGGTCCGGAGGCGAAGAGCAGGCCCGAGCGGGCGTCGCCCGCGAAGAGCGCCAGCCAGAGGAGCGCGAGCGGAACGTAGGCGAGCGCGAGGCCGAGCGAGACGTTCCCGAGCGGGAGCAGAGGCGCGGCGAGGGCGGCGGCGAGGCCGAGCCTGGGGCTCGCGAGCGCGAGCACGCCCGCGAAAGCGCCGAGGAGGAGCGGCCACCCGCCGGGGAAGAACGGCAGGAGGAGCGTCGTCCCGCCCGCGAAGGCGGCGGCGAGCGCCGCGTGGGGGGCGCGCTCCTTGAGCGTGGCCGGGGAGGTGACGGCGCGCTCACGGTGGCCGCGCCGCTCCTCGACGGCGCGGAGGAGCTGGACGCACTGCCGCGCCGAGGGCCGCTTGCGCGGCTCCAGCGCGAGCATGCGGTCGACCGCGCGGCAGAGCTCCCGGGGGAGGTCGGGCCGCAGCTCGGCCAGCTCGCGGGCGCCCTGCTCGACCCGGCGGGCGGTCTCGAGCGGGGAGACGGCCCAGAACGGGTGCCGGCCGGCGAGCGCCTCCCAGAGGAGCACGCCGACCGACCAGACGTCGGCCGCGCCCGTCGCCTCGCCGCCGCCGAGCCGCTCGGGCGCGATGTAGGCGAGCGTGCCCGGGACGTCGCCCGCGGCCGTGAGCGTGTCGGCATGGTCGAGCTGCGCGAGCCCGAAGTCCAGCAGTCGCACCGAGAGCTCGTCGCCGGCCTCCACCATGACGTTCGCGGGCTTGACGTCGCGGTGGACGACGCCCTTGCCGTGCGCGTGCGCGAGCGCCTCCAGGACCTGGGCGGCCGCCTCGACGGCGCGCCAGTCGTCGAGCCCGCCCCCGCGGAGCTCCTCGCGCAGCGTCCGGCCGGCGACGTAGGGATAGGCGACGTAGACGTGCCGCTCGTCGCGCGCCAGCGCGAGCGCGCGCAGGCACCTGGGATGGCGAAGGCGCGTGGCCGCCTCGACCTCGCGCTCGGCCCGCAGGCCGGCCTTGCCTTCCCGGGCGACCACCTTGAGCGCCACCTCGCGGCCGGCGTGCTCGTCGCGGGCGAGCCAGACGGAGCCCGAGCCACCGCTGCCCAGGGGCCGGAGCGGCCGATACCGGCCGAGCACGAGGTTCTGCTCGCTGAGCGCGACGGCCGAGTGCATCGGGCACGGGCGCACTTGGCGCTTCGCCGCGAAAGTCCTGCAAAGTCCGGACTGGGTGGTAGACTCGGCCACTTCCCGACCCCCGACGGCGTGTTCGACCGCGAGAAGACCGAAACCCAGAGGGACACCGAGTTCGACTTCTTCGACGAGTCGCCGACCGTCGAGACGACCCCCAGGAAGGACGGAGCGCCGCGCAGGCGGCGCCGCCTGCCGACTCGCCCGCCGGCTCCACCCGGCGGCTCGCAGCTCTACCGCCGCGGCGTCCTCGTCGCCGGCGCCATCGTCCTGGCGGTCATCCTCATCCTCGTCGTCAACAGCTGCCGCGGCGACCAGAAGCAGCAGGAGTACGAGGGGTACGTGGAGGACGTCGCCACGGTCGCGGCCGAGTCCGAGCAGCTCGGGCGACGGTTGAACCAGCGCCTGACGACGCCCGGCATCACGCTCGAGGCGCTGCGCGAGAGCATCGAGGGGCTTCGCGACCAGCAGGAGCAGCTCCTCCGCACGACGGACGAGCTGACGCCGCCCGGGCCGCTGCTCGAGCAGCAGCGCAGCCTCGTGGAGACCATGCAGTTTCGGGTCAACGGCCTCAACGGGCTCGCCCGGGCCCTGGCCACGGTCGCCCAGACGAGCGACGCCGACCAGTCGGGCAGCGACCTCGCCGAGCAGTCGTCGCGCCTCGTGGCGAGCGACGTCGTCTACCAGGACGGCTTCCAGGAGCCGACGAGGACGACTCTCGAGCAGGAGGGCATCACGGACGTCTCGGTCCCGAGCTCCGCGTTCGTGCAGAACGCCGAGCTGGCGAGCCCGACGGCCTGGAAGCTCGTCGTCGAGCGGCTGACCCAGAGCCCCGAGGCGGGGGGCCTGCACGGCAACGGCATCCAGGCGGTTCGGTGGCAGCCCGACGGCGCCGACCTCGTGCCCTCGGAGGACAACACGGTGCGGGCCACCGACCAGCTCGCGTTCCAGGTCGTGATCGAGAACTCGGGCGATCACCAGGAGACGCAGGTTCCGGTCACGCTCGTCATCCAGCAGGATCCCGTGATCCGCAAGCGCCAGGTGGTCGACCTGATCAACCCCGGCGAGACGGAGACCGTCACGTTCCGCGACCTCGGCAACGTCTCGTTCTCGACACGGACGACGCTCAAGGTCACCGTCGAGCCCGTGGCCGGCGAGCAGAATACGGGGAACAACACCGCGCAGTACCCCGTGATCTTCACCCTCGGCTGACGAGGGCTCCAAGGACTAGTCTAGGGCCGCATGTCGGACCTCTCCGACGCCGCACCCTGGATCGCCATCGGCGCCGCGGCGGCGGCCGGCGTCGCGCTGCTCCTCTCGCTCGCCCTCTACCTGAAGCTCCGCGCCGTCCGGAAGGCGCAGAGGGTGCTGCTCGGCTCCGACAAGGACGACCTCGTCAACTTCGCCGTCTCGCTGCAGACGCGGATCGACGACCTGCACCGGGTCGTCGACGAGGTGGCGGCGGGCCTCTCCCGGATCGACAAGCGCGTGGACGGGACGCTCTCGCACGTCGCTCTCGTCCGCTACGACGCCTACGAGGACGCCGGCGGGCACCAGTCCGCCTCGCTCGCCTTCCTGGACGCCGCACGCTCCGGCCTCGTGATGAGCGCCATCCAGGGGCGCGACTACGCGCGCATCTACGTGAAGCAGCTCGACCGCGGCCGCGCCACAGTGGCGCTCTCCCCCGAGGAGCAGGAGGCGGTCGACCGGGCCATGGCGCACTAGATCGTTGCCCTACCGCAAGGCTGAGATCCGACCCTTCAGCAGTGAGGACGAGCCGCTCCTCTTCGGGCTCGCGACGCTCGACCGCGGCGCCGACGAGCGCACGCTCGCCGTGCTCGAGCACGAGACGGTCTTCGTCGCGGAGCTCGACGGGGCGCCGGCCGGCTACGTGGCGCTCGCCGCCGCGGGCGAGGCGATCCGCGTCGACCAGCTCTTCGTCAGCCCGGAGCACGAGGCGGAGGGCGTGGGGCGGCAGCTGCTCGAGTTCGCGGAGGGCTACGCGATCGCCGAAGGCGCCCACACCCTGCAGGTGGTCGTCGCGCGCGGCGACCGGCGCGCGCACGACTTCTACCGCGGCCGCGGGTTCGTCGCCGCCGGCGACGACCTGCTCGAGCTCGTGCTTCCGCGCCGGTAGAACCCGTCTGCTCATCTACGATTTGCCTCTGTGCAGCAGGTCCTCGTGCTGAACGCGAGTTACGAGCCACTCAACGTGTGCTCGGTGCGGCGTGCGCACGTGCTCGTCTTCAAGGGCAAGGCCGAGCTGCTCGAGGAGCTGCACCAGCCGCTCAGATCGGCGTCGAGCACGTTCCCCTGGCCGCACGTGATCCGGCTGCTGAGCTACGTCCGCGTCCCCCGGGCGGTCAAGCGCAAGATCTCGCGCAAGGCGCTCTTCGCGCGGGACGGGTACCGCTGCGTCTACTGCGGCACGGCGGGCCGCCTGACGCTCGACCACGTGGTGCCGCGCTCCCGCGGCGGCGACTCGGTGTGGGAGAACGTCGTCACGTCGTGCGCGCCCTGCAACCTCCGCAAGGGGAACCGCCTGCCCGAGGAGGTGCAGATGCGCATGCTCGTCCGCCCCGCGACGCCGACTCCGGCGCTCTTCGTGACCCTGTCGGCGGCGCGCATCCCGGACGGCTGGCAGCCGTACCTCGCCGCCTTCGCGTAGCGGGCCTGCTCGCGACATGCTCGAGGTGACAACCCTGACCGACGGCGGCCAGGGCCCGCTCGAGGTGGCGACGAAGGTCGCGGGGTTCGTCGAGGCCGCCCGGGAGTCCCTCGACTTCGCCCAGTACGACTTCCATCTCGGGGCCGAGTCGAAGGCGATCGTCGCCGGCGCCGTCTCCGCCGCTGCCGCACGCGGTGTCCGCGTGCGCTTCCTCTACAACGTCGACCACCCCAACCCGATCCCCGTGCCGCCACCTCCGGAGCCGGACGCGGCCCTCATCGGGTCGCTCGGGGTGCCCGCTCGCGCGATCGCCGGCGTCCCGGACCTCATGCACCACAAGTTCGTCGTCCGCGACGGGGACACCGTCTGGACGGGCTCGACGAACTGGACCGACGACTCCTGGACGAGGCAGGAGAACGTGATCGTCGTCGCGTCGTCGCGAGAGCTCGCGGCGCGCTTCGTGCAGGCCTTCGAGCAGCTCTGGGAGACCGGGGCCGTCGAGCAGAGCGGCTTCGTCGACCCGGCCGCCGTCCCGCTAGGCGACGGCCACGCCCGCGCCTGGTTCACGCCCGGGCACGGGGAAGCCCTTTCCGCCCGTATCGGCGGAACGATCGCCACGGCGCGGCGCCGCGTCCGCATCGCCTCGCCCGTGATCACGACCGCGAACGTCCTCTCGTCGCTGGCCCAGGTCGTCTCGGAGGGGCGCGTCGACGTCGCCGGCTGCGTCGACCAGCCGCAAGTGCACGGCGTCCTCTACCAGTGGCGCCGGAACGGGAACACGACGTGGAAGCTGCCGCTGCTCGAGCGCGTGCTCGCTGCGCCGTTCTC
>JAICGP010000121.1 GCA_025923055.1 Thermoleophilia bacterium | reverse complement strand
GCGGCCGGCGTCTCGAGATTCTCGGCCGTGACGCTCACCGCCTCGGGCGGCAGCGGCAGGTCCGTGTCGAGGTTCTCCATGCGGAGGACCGGCCAGCGCTCGCTCGCCTGCACCGGCCGGTCGGCGGCGGCGGCGACCCGGTCGATGCCGAAGCCGCGGATCGGCTCGAGCCGCTTCGCCCTCTTGATCACGCGCGCGAGTCTAGTCTGCGGCGGTGGGTAGGGTTGCCTCATGAAGGTCGGCATCGTCGTGCCGTACTCCTGGTCCTTCTGGGGCGGAGTCCAGGAGCATGCCGACCACCAGGCGCGGGCCCTGCGCCGCCTCGGGCACGACGCGCGCATCATCATGGGACACGACCCGCCGGGCCGCCTCACCTGGCTCCTCCACCCGAAGCAGGGCCGGCACGGAAAGCCTCCCGACTACGTCCTGCCGGTCGGCCGCTCCGTGATCGTCCCGGCGAATGCGTCCCTTCCCAACATCATCCTCAGCCCCAACGCGCTCCTGCGCATGCGGCGGATCTGGGAGCGCGAGCGCTTCGACGTCGTCCACGTCCACGAGCCGCTCGCGCCGGCGCTCTCGGCGTTCGCGCTCGCCACCGCTCCGTGCCCGATCGTCGTGACCTGCCACTCGGCCGGCGAGCGTCTCGGTTGGTATCCGCTCGGGAAGGCGCTCTGGGGCGTCGTGACCACGCGGGTGCACCGACGCATCGCAGTCTCCGACGCAGCGCGCCGCGCCGCCGAGCCGTACGTGGGCGGGCCTTTCGAGCTGATCCCCAACGGGATCGAGCTGCCGCCCGAGAGCGACCCGGGCGGCCGCAACGGCAACGTCGTGTTCATCGGCCGTAACGAGCCGCGCAAGGGGCTGCCCGTCCTCCTGCGCGCCTGGCCCCGGGTGCACGAGCGCACCGGCGCGCGCCTGCGGCTGATCGGCGCCGACCCGCTCTCCGTCCGCTGGCTCGCCCGCCGCCGGGGCTTCCCGCTCGACGGCGTCGACCTCCTGGGGGGCGTGCACGAGGAGGCGCTGACGGCGGAGCTGCGCAGTGCGAGCCTCCTCGTGGCGCCGTCGCTCGGCGGCGAGAGCTTCGGCATGGTGCTCACCCGGGCCTTCGCCTCCGGGACGCCGGTCGTCGCCTCCGACATCGAGGGCTACGCCCAGGTCGCCGACCACGACGAGACGGGGCTCCTCGTCCCTCCCGGAGACGCCCACGCGCTCGCCGCCGCCCTGCTCGAGCTGCTCGAGGACGAGGAGCGCCGCCGCACGTACGGCGTGGCGGCGAGGCGCGCCGCGGAGCCCTACTCCTGGGACCGGGTCGGCCGGCGGCTGCTCGAGGTCTACGAGAGCCTCGTCCCGGCGGGGGAGGTCAAGGCCGCCGCGTGACGCAGGTCCGCCTGCCGCGAAGCAGCGCCGGGCGCCTCGCGCTCGTCTTCGTCCCGATCGTCCTCCTCCTCGCGCTGGCCGTCTGGCGGAGCCCGGGCATGGGCGTCCTCGAGCGCGCCTTCCGGGCGGTGGAGTGGGAGTGGGTGGCCGCCGCCGTCCTCGTCAACCTGTTCTCGATCGTCGTGCGCTCGGAGGCGTGGCGGGTCGTCATCGCCCAGGCGATCCCGAAGCCCTGCCCGAGCCGCCGCGCGGTCTTCTCGGCGTTCTGCGTCGGGCTGCTCGCGAACGCGGCGCTCCCGGGCCGCGTGGGAGAGCTCGCGCGGGTGGCGGTCATCACCCGGCACGTCCGCCGGCGGGCCGGGACATGGGCGACGATCGTCGGGACGATCTTCGCGCACCGGCTGTTCGACGTGGTGGTGGCGATCGCGCTCGTCCTCTTCACGCTCTACGCGGCGCCGATCCCGCAGTGGGCGGAGCCCGTGCTCGCAGTCGTCATCGGCGTCGGCCTCGGGCTCCTCCTCGCCGGTTTCCTCTTCGCGCGGAGGGACAAGCGTCCGCTCGACGACGAGCTAGGGCCGTTGCGGCGCGTGCTGCACATGGCGCGGCACGGGCTCACGGTGCTGCGCCGGCCCGAGCCGGCCATGCGGGCGCTCGCCCTCCAGCTCGTCGGCTGGGGGGCGCAGCTCCTGGCCGTCTATCTGGCGATGCTCGCCTTCCGGATCGACGTCTCGGTCGGGGAGGCGGCGCTCGTCCTCGTGATCATGAACCTCGTCACCGTATTCCCCTTCTGGCCCGGGAACGTCGGCCTGCTCCAGGCGGCGGTCGCGGCCGCCCTGCTGCCCTACGGCGTCAGCTACGGCCACGGCTTCCTGTTCGCCATCGGCCTGCAGGCGATCGAGGTGTCGGTCGGCATCGGGCTCGGCTTCGTCTTCCTCGCACGCGAGGGTTTCACCTTCGCGATGCTGAAGCGGATGCCCGAGATGACCGAGGTCGAGATCGACGAGGACGAGCGCGTCGAGCGCATCGCATAGCACGCCTCGGGCCGTCGCCGCTCCGAACGCGCTCAAGGGCGTGCTCGACGCGGCCTCGGCCGCGGCGGCGCTCGCGAGCGGGCTCGAACGCGGCGGCGTCCGGGCGGAGCGACTGCCGCTCGCCGACGGCGGCGACGGCACGGCCGCCGTGCTCCAGGCGGCGCTCGGCGGCGAGTGGCGCGAAGCGGAGGTCGCCGACCCGCTCGGCCGTCCGGTGACCGCGCGCTTTCCGCTCCTGCCGGACGGGCGCGCCGTCGTCGAGGCCGCGCAGGCGATCGGGCTCCGGCTCTTGCGGCCGGAGGAACGCGATCCGCCGGCCGCCTCGAGCCGGGGGCTCGGCGAGCTGATCGCGGCTGCGGCGGACGCCGGGGCCGGGGAGCTGCTCGTCGCTCTGGGCGGCACCGCGACCGTCGACGGCGGTGCCGGTCTGCTGGACGTGCTCCCCTCGCTGCCGCTGCCGACGACGGTCGCCTGCGACGTCGCCGCCCCGCTCCTGGGCGAGCACGGCGCCGCGCGGGCCTACGGGGCGCAGAAGGGCGCCACGCCGGCCCAGCTGGAAGAGCTCGAGCGCCGCCTCGCCGCGAGGACGGAGCTCCGCCCGTTCGCCGACCTCCCCGGCGCCGGCGCCGCGGGCGGCCTGGGAGCGGCGCTCGCCGCGCTCGGGGCCACCCTCGTGCCCGGCGCGGAGCTCGTCCTCGACACGCTTCGCTTCCGCGAGAGGATTCGCGGCGCGGCCCTCGTCGTCACGGGCGAGGGCGTCGTCGACGCGACCACGGCGGCCGGGAAGGCTCCCGCGGTCGCCCTCCGGCTCTGCCTGGAGGAGGGCGTCCGCTGCGCGGTTTTCGGCGGCCGGGTCGCCGCGCCGCTCGCGGGCGCGGCGATGCACGCACTCTCCGGGGAGCCCGCCCACGCGGTCGAGGATCTGGAAGCGCTCGGCGAGGCCCTTGCTGCGGGCCTCGCCGAGCCTGCTTCGACGACGCCCTAGCCCGTGCCCGGGGGGATCCGTCCCTCGGTCTCGAGAGACTCGTCGCGCGCCTCGGCCGCGCGCTCCTCGGCGCGATCGGCCTCGGAGATCTGCTCTTCCTCCGTGGGGGCCTCGTGCGCCTGCTCCTGCTGACGGCCGAGCAGCCGGTCGAACCAGCCCATCCCTACCCCCTTTCGCTTGGCGGCAGCATAGAGCGCCCGGTCACGCGCCGCTGGCCGCGAGGAAGTCGAGCACGAGGCGGTTGAGCTCCTCCGGCCGCTCGAGCCCGGGGAGGTGGGCGGCGTCGAGCACGACCTGGCGCGCGCCCGGGATGCCGGAAGCGAGGCGGTCGGCGATCCCCCGAAAATCGGCGAGGTCGTGCGCGCCCGCGACGACGAGCGTCGGCACCGCGATCTCGCCGAGCCTCGTCGCGGCCGGCGGCTCGACCCAGCGGACGGGGCCCGGCGGCGGCGAGGAGGCGTAGGCCGCGAGCTGGACGTCGAACGCGCGCCGCTGGGCCGCGGCCACAAGCTCTCTGGTCTCCGGCGCGACCGGGGCGATTCGACCCGGGCCGTCGAGCCAGATGCGGACGTTGAGCTCGACCGCCCCGTCGACGTCGCCGGCCTCGAGCAGCGCCTCCTCGGCCTCGTCCAGCTCGTCCAGCTCCGGCGAGCCCTCGTGGCCGCCGAGCGCGGGCGCGACGAGCACGAGGGCCGACGTCCGCTGTGGATGAGCGAGCGCGAAGTCGATGGCGATCCTCCCGCCGAACGAGTTGCCGACGAGCGCGGCCTTCCCGATTCCGAGGTGGTCGAGCAGGGCGCGCAGGTCGTCGACGTTGGAGAACGGCTCGCCCGGCAGCGGCGAGTCGCCGTGGCCGCGAAGGTCGTAGCGGACGACGAGGTGCCGCTCGGCGAAGGCCTCCACCTGCCCGTCCCAGAAGGTGCGGTCGCCGACGCCGGGGTGCAGGAGCACGACGGGGGAGCCGCTGCCGGCCGTGTCGTAGGCGATCTCCGTGCCGTTGAGAGCGGCGGACGGCAGCGCTAGCTCGACTGAGCCTGGGCGTCGCGGAGCCGTCGGGCGAGCACCTGGAGGAGCGCCCAGCCCACCTTCGGGTGCTCCTCGACGAAGGGGCGGAACTCCCAGGGGGTGAGCCCGTAGCAGAGCAGGTCTGTGGCCGCGGTGATCGAGGCCGAGCGCAGGCCCGTGTCGATGAGTGCGATCTCTCCGAAGAAGTCTCCGGGCCTGAGCGAGGCGCGGTGCTCGCCGCCGACGGAGACGTCGGCGTTCCCCTCGGCGATCACGAAGAAGCCGGCGCCGCCGGCGCCTTCGGACGTCACCTCGGCTCCCTCGGGGAAGCGGCGCTCGTGCAGCTGCTGGGCAAGCTGCTCGAGCTCGCGGTCGTCGAGCTCGGCGAAGAGCCGGACGCGGCGCAGGATGTCGAGGGGCGCGCTCATCGCGCGGGATGATAGTCGGAGGGCAGGGTCGGGGCGATGCGCGCCGAACTCCGAAGGCCGTGCGGACGCAGGCGGCGCTCTACGAGGAGATCGATCTCGAGCTCTCGTGGTCGGAGGCGGAGCTGCCCGAGCGGGAGCGGACGAAGCACGTCCACCGGCTCCACCCGTACCTGGGCAAGTACGTGCCGCAGCTCGTGGAGGCGTTCCTGCGCCGCTACGCCCGCCCAGGCGGCCTCGTCTGGGACCCGTTCGCCGGCTCGGGCACGACGCTCGTCGAGGCGAACGCCTTCGGGGCTCCCGCGGCCGGTTGCGACGTCTCCGCCTTCAACTGCCTGCTGGCCGGAGTCAAGACGGCCGAGTACCACGGCGACGCGCTCCTGGACGACGTCGTCGCGCTCGCGGGGCCGTGGGAGGCGGAGGAGCGCGAGCCGCCCTCGCCCTACCTGGCCGACTGGTACGCACCGCGGGCGCTTGCCGAGCTCCTCGCCTTCCGCGACCGCATCGAGGCGACGACGTACCAGGACCTCTGGCGCGTCGTCCTCTCGCGCGCCGCCCGCTCGGCCCGGCTCGCCCGCCACTTCGACCTGGACTTCCCCGAGGAGCCCGTCCGAGGCGAGTACGCCTGCCACAAGCACGGCCGCGTCTGCCGCCCCGTCGACGAAGCGGGGAAGTTCCTGCGCCGCTACGTCCGCGACTCCGTCCAGCGGGTGGTCGAGTTCGCGGCCCTGCGGCGCTCGGCGGAAGCGACCGTGCTGCACGGCGACGCGCGCGCCCTCGACCCGCCGGAGCCGGTCGACCTCGTCATGACGTCGCCGCCGTACCCGGGATTGATCGACTACCACGAGCAGCACGTCTACGCCTTCGAGCTCCTCCGGCTCGAGCGCCGCGACGCGGACGAGATCGGCCGCGGCGTCGCGGGCTACTGCGAGGGCGTCGCCGCAGCGCTAGCCCGCGCGCGGGCGGCTCTCCGGCCCGGCGGCCGGATCGTGGTCGTCGTCAACGACCGCCGCCGGCTGTACGAGGGCATCCTCGCCGACGCGGGACTCCGGCTCGAGGAGCGTCTCCTCCGCCACGTGAACCGCCGCACGGGCCGGCGGCGAGGCGAGTACTTCGAGGAGGTTCTCGTAGCCGTGCCGGCCCGACGCCGACCGAAGGCCCTGTCCTAGACGGCGGGGGAAGACCCGTCGCTGCTAGACGACGGACGCGCCGCTGTGACCCGGCGAGAGGACGGTTTGGTCGAGCCTCGTCGTGATCCCCCGGTACTCCCTGAGCGTTAGCTGGACTGTCTCCGAACAGTCCTCGTCGTCGCATTCGCAGAGGAAGTCGCCGTCCTCCGTTCCCGTGCCGGTCAGAATCTCGTAGATGCGGTCGTTGAGCTCCCGCATCAGCGTGCTGTGTTCGGCGCTCCTCACCAGGACCTCTCTTTTCTGCCCTCCGGCCCAATGGCCGGTTAAAGGGTCAGAGAGGTCGAGAGCGCGCTTGCTTGACCTCGAGTGTAGCGTCGGCAGCCGGTAAGGGCAAAGACGCCGTTCGTCGTCGAAGTCCTAGCCCTCGGGCCTGACCGCCGCGGCCCGGCGGCCGAGCTCCTCGATCCTGCCCTCGGCCGCGTCGAGCTTCGCGACGCAGAGACGGTAGAGCTCCTCGCCGCGCTCCCAGAGGCGGACGGCCTCCTCGAGGCCGGCGCGGCCGCTCTCGAGCTCGGCAACGACGCGCTCGAGCTCGGCGCGCGCCTCCTCGAAGCTGGGCCCGTCCGTCACGGCCGTGTCTCCTCGACGCGGGCGCCGAAGCCGCCTTCGGCCAGCTCGACGTCGACCTGCTCGCCCGGCGCCAGCGCCGCCGCCTCCCGCACGATGCCGTCCTGCGAGCGGACGATGGCGTAGCCGCGCGCCAGCGTCGCCCGCGGGGAGAGGGCGCGCAGCCGTCCCGCGAGCCCGTCGAGCGCCGTCCGCTTGCGCTCCACGAGGAGCGTGGGCGCACGCGAGAGCCGCGTGCGGTCGGCCGTCAGAGAGTGTCGCGCCCGCTCGAGGGCCCGCCTCGCGTCGCGGGCGAGCGCCGCGCGGTGGCGCTCGAGACCGGCGCGAAGCTCGCGCTCGTCGGGGACGACCAGGCGCGCGGCGGCGGTCGGGGTCGAGGCGCGCGCATCTGCTGCGAGGTCGCAGAGCGGCGTGTCCTGCTCGTGGCCGACCGCCGAGACCACGGGAACAGCGCACGCGGCCACGGCGCGGACGACCCGCTCGTCGCTGAAGGGGAGCAGGTCCTCGAAGCTGCCGCCGCCGCGGGCGAGCACGACGACGTCGACCTCCGGCTCCCGGCAGAGGGCGCCGAGGGTCGCCGCGATCGCCGCGGGGGCCTGCGGTCCCTGGACGTACGTCTCGGCGACGAGCACGCGGGCGGCCGGGAAGCGGGCGGTGAGCGCCGTGACGAAGTCGCGCTTGGCCGCCGCCTCGTTCCCGGTCAGGAGGCCGATCCGCCGCGGGAGAACCGGGAGAGGGCGCTTCCGGGCGGGGGCGAAGAGGCCCTCAGCGGCCAGCGTCCGCTTCAGCCGCTCGATCCGCGCGAGCGCCGCTCCCAGCCCGAGCGGCTCGAGCGACAGAGCGCGCAGCCGGAACGCTCCCCGCGCCTCGTAGAGCTCCGGGCGTCCGAAGACGTGCACGCGGTCGCCGTCGACCACCTCCGCCCGCAGCGCGTCGAAGGTCGTCCGCGGCATCGTGACCGGAAGGCAGGAGCCGTCCTCCAGGTCCTTGAGCGTGAAGAAGACGCTCTGCCATGCGTCCTGGCGGCGCAGCTCCGTGATCTCGCCCTCGACCCAGAGCGAGGGGAGCCGCGTGAGCCAGGAGGCGACGCCGCGGTTGAACGCGGAGACCGAGTAGACCTTGCGGTCGCCGTAGAGAACCGGCTCGACCTTCACGGGCCGACTGTAGCTCGCGGAGCTACAGCAGGATCTCGGCCGCCACGTCGGGGGCGCAGCCCCGCCGGCCGACGAGATCAACGGCGAGATGGAGATCGGCGCCGCTCTGCGCGAGGCGCTCTGCGAGCGGGAGCGGGTAGCCCGCCTCCATGAGGACGTGCAGTCGCCAGCTCTCCACCTTGCCGCGCTCGTCCTGGTCCCGGTTGTCGAGAAGCGTCAACTGATCCACGCGCGTCCGTTCTCTCTCGTGGAGACGATTCCTGCCCGAAAGTGTTTGCGACCTGCCGCTACTCGCGCTCGGCCGCGCGGACGGCCCGCTCGATCGCGCCGAGCGTCGTCTCGACGCGCTCCTCGATCTCGGCCTCGAACGCGGAGATGCGCTCCTCGGC
>JAICGP010000120.1 GCA_025923055.1 Thermoleophilia bacterium | reverse complement strand
GCCGTCAGGGCGAGCTGCCGCGGAGCCCGGCCGGCCCGCACCGGGCGGGCGAGCAGGCGCTCGACGAGCGCCACGAGGCCCCGAGAGAGCGTCTGCTCGTTCGCCACCGGCTCCGGGAACGTGAGCGTCTCGGCGAGCTCGGCCGGCGGACGGCGCGGCTCGACGGCGGCGTCGCTCTCCCCCCGGGCGAGCCGCCATGCCTCCGCGCCGTCCGTGCCGAGCCGATCGGCGACCGCCGTCCCGGGGAGGCGTGCCAGCTCCCCCAGGCGCTTGACGCCGAGCTCGGAAAGCTCCTCCCGCCGCTCGGGCGTGAGCGGCAGGAGATCGAGCGGGAGCGGCTCGAGGAACAGGCGCGTCTGGCCGTCGTCGATCACGAGCGCGCGCCCGGCCGGAGCCACCGACGCAGCCGCGAGCGCAGCGAAGCGCCGGGAGGCCGCCCCCACGCGGGCCCCCCACTCCGCTCCGACAGCGTCGAGAGCCCGGCGGAGCGCCCGCTCGATTCCCCCCGCGAGGCGCTCCACCCCCCGCGTCTCGAAGTAGACGCACCCGGGCTCGACGGGCTCGACTGCGAAGCCGGCCTCCTCCAGCCGGCAGAGCAGGCGCTCCCATTCGTCCTCGACCCCGGCGGGGTCCTGCTCGACGAGCTCGAGCTGCGGACACGTGGCGAGCGCCTCGGAGAGGCGCATCCCCGGCCGGATGCCCGCACGCTCGGCCGCGCCGGTGCACGAGCCGAGGAGCGGCTGCTCGCCCGGCGCCGGCGCGAGCGCCACGGGCCTGCCCGCCAGCTCCGGCCGCCGCAGCAGCGGAACACGGAGAGCGAAGGCCGGTATCGTGAGACAAGCGGTCACGGGAACGCATGTTCTACACGAACACACGTTCTCCTGTCAAGACCTCAGAGGAGACCCCGGAGCCACCCGCCGTCGACGGCGAAGGCGCCTCCCGTGATGTAGCCGGCGCGCTCGGAGACGAGGAAGGCCGCGAGCGCGGCGAACTCGCGCGGCTCGGCGAGGCGTCCGAGCGGGATCTCGGCCTCCAGCCGCGCCTGGATCTCGGCCGGCTCGACGCCCCCCCGGCGCGCGTTCGCCTCGTTCAGCTCCGTCACCCGCTCCGTGCTGGTGTAGCCGGGAAGAATCGTGTTCACCGTGATGCCGTTCCCTGCCACCTCGCGGGCGAGCGTGGCGGCGAAGCCGGTGACGGCGGCCCGCAGGCTGTTCGAGAGCATCAGGTTGTCGACGGGCTGCTTCACGGCGACCGACGTGACGGCGAGGATGCGGCCCCAGCCGCGCTCCTTCATGCCCGGCAACGCGGCGCCGACGAGCTCCACCGTGCTGCGGAGGAGCAGCGCCGTCGCCCGGTCCCAGTCGTCGAGCGAGAGCGTGTCGTGCGTGCCGGCCGGAGGCCCGCCCGTGTTCGCGACGGCCACGTCCAGCCGTCCGAAGCGTTCGAGTGCCGCCTCGACGACGCGGGTCGGCTCCCCCGGGACGCCGAGGTCCGCCGGCACCGCCAGGACGTCGGGGCCGATTCCGGCAGCCGTCGCCGCGAGCCGGTCGGCGTCCCGCGCGCAGAGTGCGAGCGAGGCGCCCTCCGCCGCGAGCTCCTCGGCGACCGCCCGTCCCAGGCCGCGGCTCGAGCCGCAGACGAGCGCGACCTTGCCGTCGAGCCCGAGGTTCACGTCCGCCTGAGATACGCGTCGGACCCGTCCAGCCAGTCCTGACGCGGCGGGCAGAAGATGTCGACGTCGAGGGTGTCCTCCAGCGCCTCGGCCTTGTGCGGGAGCCACGACGGCAGGTGGAGGACCTCGCCGGCGGCGACGTCGACGACCTCGGACTCGTCCTCCCCCAGCCAGAACCGCAGCACGCCCTCGAGGATGTACGCGAGCTGCTCGTTCTCGTGCGAGTGCTGTGGGACGATGCAGCCCTTGTCGAGGTAGACGTGCGCGAGCATCATCCGCTCCGCCGTGACGAGGCGGCGGTGGAGATCCGGCTTCAGCTCCTCCTTCGGCAGGTCGTTCCAGCGGTACCGGGTGGCCCCGAGGACATTCACGGCGTCTCTCCTTTCGTCGCTTCGAACAGGCGCTGATCGTCGCATACGCGCAGCTGCCGGACGGCGTACAATCGATCGCATGGGAGTGGCCTTCAGCTCTCCCGACTCCCCGTACACGCGGCTCTGCGCCGTGTACACGTGCCGCTGCGGCGCCGCGCTCTCGGAGGTCGGCCGGCATGCGGGCGACCTGCCGCCGGGCTGGGAGCGGCTGGAGGACGGGCGCTGCCTCTGCGCGCACTGCGCCGAGCGGCGGCGCGACGCCATCGCGGCCGCCGCCTCCTAGCCCGCGACGATCTCGGCCGCCGACCCGTTTAGCCGGGCGAGCCTGGGAGCGACGTCGAGGACGCTCTCGCGCGCGCACCAGGCGAGGTCGTCGCCGAGCGCCTCCTGGCGTGGGTTCTCGGCGGCACGAAGCGCCTCCTCGGCGCTCGCGAACGACGCGGCGAGCCGGACTGCCGCCTCGGCCGCGTCCGAGCGTTCGCCGCCCAGGAGGCCGGCGAGGCGGCCTGCGCAGTACGCGTCGTCGAGCGTGAAGCGGCCGTCGACACCGGCGCAGACGATCTCGACCGCGGTTCCCGGCTCCGATGCTGCCTCGGCCACGGCCGCGAGGTTGAGGAGGCTGCCCACGAGGACGGTCTCCGCGCTCGCGGCCGCCGCCACGATCGCGCGGGTCCCGTTCGTCGTCGTCAGGACGACGGTCTCGCTGCGCGGCTCCACGAACTCGGCAGGCGAGTTGCCGAGCTCGAACCCCGGGATCGCCCGCGCGCGCCGCTCGCCCGCGAGCACGCCCTCGCCGAGGCGCTGGCGAACCTCGAGCGCCTCCTCGACGTCGGCGCAGCAGAGGACGCGACGGTAGCCGGAGGCGAGCGCCTGAGCGATCGTCGACGTCGCCCGCAGGACGTCCACGACTACCGCGACCGGCGCGCGCACCGTCTCCGCCGGCGTGAAGGCGACGTGCACGCGCATCGGCTCGTGACCTTACACGCCGCCGATACGATGGCCCGAATGGCCGCTCCCGAGCAGACGCAGGCGGCACAGACCTGCTACCGGCACCCCGGGCGCGAGACCGCCGTCAGCTGCTCGAACTGCGGGCGGCCGATCTGCCCGGACTGCATGGTCTACGCCGCCGTCGGGATCAAGTGCCCCGAGTGCGCCGGCCAGCCGACGGGAGCCCGATCGGCGACGAGGCGCGCCGGGCGCGCGGCCGGCGCAGCGACGGGCGCCGTCGTCACGAAGACCCTGATCGCGATCAACATCCTCGTCTTCCTCGTCTCGATCGCCCAGGGCTCGGGCGGTCTGCGGCCGGCCGACTCGTTCGTGGTCGAGTGGGGCCTCTACGGCCCGCTCGTCGCGGAGGGCGAATGGTGGCGGCTGCTGACCGGCGCCTTCCTGCACGCGAGCCTCATCCACATCGCCTTCAACATGCTGATGCTCTGGTGGTTCGGGCAGGCGCTCGAGGCCGCCCTCGGCCGCGGGCGCTTCCTCGGGATCTATCTCGTCTCCGCCCTGGCCGGCTCGGCAGGCGCCCTCCTGCTGACCCCCGACCAGCTGACCGTCGGCGCCTCGGGCGCGGTCTTCGGCATCCTCGGCGCGGGCCTCGTGCTCGAGCGACGGCAGATCTACGTCTTCGGCGGCGGGGCGCTCTTCGTCGTCGTCCTGAACGTCGTCTTCACGTTCGCCGTCTCGAACATCTCGATCGGCGGTCACCTAGGCGGCCTCGCGGGCGGGATGCTTGCGGTGCTCGCGCTCTCCGCGGCCGGTCGCCACCCCGTCTACGGACGACTCGACCCGCTCTCTATCCTCGCCCTGCTCGGGATCGCTGCGGCCAGCGTCGTCGTCGCCTACCTGCGCGTGCGCGGGTATTCCTGAGCCGCGGAACTTTCACTCTGGTTCCGTCGTCTTACCGGGCGTGCGTCGTCCACTCATCGTCGTGCTCGCAGCGGCGCTCGCACTGCCGGCGTGCGGGGCCGGCCAGGAGACGGTGCCCGCCGGATTGACGGAGAGCCCCGAGCCCGAGGCTGCCCCTGCCCTCCCGAACGTCGCCCGCGTCGTCTGCGCGTCGGGCAGGGCACCCATGATCGAGACGCTCGCGGTCAAGCCGCAGCGCGACGGAGTTCACGTCCAGTTCGTGAACGAGACCGACAAGGACCTGGTGTTCTCCATCGAGGATCCGAGCGAGGGCGGCCTGGGCTCGGGCGCCCCACGCGGAACGTCGACGCAGGTCGTCGACCTCCATCCTGGGACGGTGTCCATCGCGTGCTACGACGGCTTGACCGAGGACGGGAGCGAGGTCCCGCGAGCACCTCTAGAAATAGCGGACGAGGACGGCGTCTGGATCTCGGCGAAGCTGGACTGCGCCGCGGGCTTCTCCGGGACAAGCGACTACGTTGAGGGCGCCCGCGGCGATTCCGATCCGCACACGGCTGCGCGTCGGGCCCTCGCCAGCTACATGCAGCCGGACGACGTCGTCGAGCGAGCGGGCTATCCGGACGCTGCAACGCCGCTCTACCGCCTGGTGAGGGCCGGTGAGGTGCTGGCGGTCGTCGACCTCTGGGATGACGGCGCCGGGGGCTGGCTGCCGGACACGGTGACCGGCTGCTCCTCGCTCGAGAACTAGCCGCCGACCTGGACGGCGACCACGCCGCGCTCGGCGAGTGCGGCCTGCGCCGCGGCGAGGCGCGCCAGAGGCACGCGGTAGGGCGAGCACGAGACGTAGTCGAGGCCGAGCTCGTGGCAGAACGCGACCGAGCCGGGGTCGCCGCCGTGCTCTCCGCAGATGCCGAGCTTGATCTCCGGCGCGACGCCGCGGGCGCGCTCGACGGCGATCGCCATCAGGTCGCCCACGCCGCCGCGGTCGAGCGTTTCGAACGGGTTCGCGGCCAGCACACGGTCCTCGAGGTAGCGCGTCAGGAACTTGCCTTCCGCGTCGTCGCGCGAGAAGCCGAGCGTCGTCTGCGTGAGGTCGTTGGTGCCGAAGCTGAAGAAGTCGGCCTCGGCGGCGATCTCGTCGGCCCGGATGCAAGCGCGCGGGAGCTCGATCATCGTCCCGACGTGGTAGTCGAGCTGCCGGTCGGCCTGCTCGAGCTCGGCCGAAGCAGTGTCGAGCGTCAGCCGCCGCAGCCGGCGCAGCTCCTCGGCGAAGCCGACGAGCGGATGCATGATCTCGACGAGCGGCGCCTCACCCGTCCGGTCGGCGACGGCGAGGGCGGCGCGGACGACCGCGCGCACCTGCATCTCGTAGATCTCGGGGTAGAGAAGCCCGAGTCGACAGCCGCGCGTGCCGAGCATCGGGTTCGCCTCGCGGAGCGCTCGGATGCGCCGACGCATCTCGTCGGTCTCAGCCTCCTCGAGCGGCGGCAAGAACTCGTGCAGCGGCGGGTCGAGCAGCCGGATCGTGACCGGCAGGCCCGCCATCGCCTCGAAGATGCCTTCGAAGTCCTCCTGCTGGAAGGGGAGCAGCCGGTCGAGCTCGGCGCGGCGCTCGTCCCGTGAAGAGGCCATGATCATCGCGCGGACGTGGGGCAGCCGCTCCTCCGCCATGAACATGTGCTCGGTGCGGCAGAGGCCGATGCCCTCGGCGCCGAACTCCCGCGCCTTGGCCGCGTCCTCGGGGGTGTCGGCGTTGGCGCGTACGCGCAGGCCGCGGATCTCGTCGGCCCAGTCGAGCAGCGTCTCGAAGTTCTCGTCGATCTGCGGCGGGACGAGCGCGACCTCGCCGACGATCACCTCGCCGCTCCCACCGTCGATCGTGAGCACGTCCCCCTCGGCCAGCTCGCGCTCGCCGAGGCGGATGCGGCGAGCTCCCGCGTCGACGGCGAGCGCGTCGCAGCCCGCCACGCACGGCTTGCCCATGCCGCGCGCGACGACCGCGGCGTGCGAGGTCATGCCCCCGTGCGCCGTGAGGATGCCCTCCGCCTCGATGAGGCCGTGGATGTCGTCCGGCGTCGTCTCGGGCCGCACGAGGATGACGGCCTCGCCGCCCTTGCCCTGCTCCTCGGCGCGGTCGGCGTCGAGGACGATCGCGCCCGTCGCGGCGCCCGGCGAGGCGTTGAGGCCCCGCGCGGCCACCTCGTACTCGGCGGCGGGGTCGATCATCGGATGCAAGAGCTGGTCGAGCTGCGCCGGGTCGATCCGCGCGACCGCCTCCTCCCTGTTGAGCAGCCCCTCCGAGACCATGTCGACGGCGATGCGGACGGCCGCTGCGGCGGTCCGCTTGCCCGTCCGCGTTTGCAGGATGTAGAGGGCGCCGTCCTCGATCGTGAACTCGATGTCCTGCATCTCGCGGTAGTGCTCCTCGAGGCGCGCCATCGTCTCGGCCAGGCGCTCATACGGCTCGGGAAAGCGCTCCCGCATGTCGGCGATCGGCTCCGGCGTGCGGATCCCCGCGACGACGTCCTCGCCCTGCGCATTGACGAGGAACTCGCCCCACATTCCGGGCTCGCCGGTCGCGGGGTCTCGCGTGAACGCGACGCCGGTGCCCGAGCGGTCGCCCGTGTTCCCGAAGACCATCTGGACGACGTTCACGGCCGTGCCGAGGTCGTCGGGGATGCGGTTCGCGCGCCGATACACCTGCGCGCGCGGGGTGTCCCAGGAGTCGAACACGGCACGGACGGCACGCTCCAGCTGCCGGCGGGCGCCCTGCGGGAAGTCGTGTCCGGCGCCCTCTGCGTAGATCTCGAGGAAGCGCGCGGTGAGCTCCCGCAGGTCGTCCGCCCCGAGCTCGACGTCCTGCGAGACACCACGTCGATCCTTGAGCGCGGCGAGCTCCGACTCGAAGCGCTGGGCCTCGACTCCCTCGACGACGTCGCCGTACATCTGGATCAGCCGTCGGTACGCGTCGAAGGCGAAGCGCTCGTTGTCGGTCGCCCGCGCGAGACCCTCGACGGCCACGTCGTTGAGGCCGAGGTTGAGGATCGTGTCCATCATCCCCGGCATCGAGATGGCCGCGCCCGAGCGGACGGAGAGCAGCAGTGGATTCGCCGCGTCGCCGAAGCGCTTGGCGGTCGCCTCCTCGAGGCGCGCGACGTGGGTCTCGATTTCCTCCTCGAGCCCGGGCGGAAGCTCCCCGCGACCGCGCAGATACTCACGGCAGGCCTCCGTGGTGACCGTGAACCCCGCGGGCACGGGCAGCCCGATGGCGGTCATCTCCGCGAGCCCGACCCCCTTGCCGCCGAGCAGGTCGCGCCCGAGGTGCGCCCCCTCAGTGAAGTCGTAGACGTAGCGCGCACCCATCCCGCTAGGCGCCCATTGTCCCATCCGGCCCCGGTGCTCGCCATCGGAGGCGCCGACGAGCAGATCCCCCGGCAGGGGAATGGCGTAAACCGACGGTCTCCCCCATCGTGAGACCACGGGCTAGGCAGACGCGGGGCGCCGCAGCCTACGTCTCGGCCCGAGTAGAGGCGGCTCGCACCACGGCCGCCTCTTGCTTTGCCGGCACGAAGTCGCGGCGATCCGCGCGCCACACGCGCGCCTTTTCCGGTTAGGCTCCGGCCATCGGGTTGGGGAGGTGGGGTCTTCCCTGATTGACGGGCGCGTGTCTATCCGGGTCGCTGCGCGCGGCCCGAGGCGGGAGCCTCCGACGCGGCGGCGGCGATCGCCGCGGCGTGGTTTCGGCGCTCGGCGAGCCAGGAGACGAGCCGGATGCCGATCCACACGGGCGTGAAGAGCACGTAGAACACGAAGAGCCCGGCCGCAAGCGCGAGCAGCCAGAGGGGCCACCAGTAGCGCGGAATCGGCGGCTTGCCCGTCATCCGCCGGTCTCGACCCCCAGCCGCCGCTCCTCGACGATACGCACGATGCGGCGGGCGGTCTCCTCGATGGCGAGGTTGGCGACCTCGATGACCGGGCAGCCGAGCCGCCTGTGGATCTCGGCGGCGTAGTCGAGCTCGTCGTAGATCTCGGCCAGCTCCGCGTAGCGGCCGCCGCCGCCCATCCCGCGGACGCGCTCGCCGCGGATGGCCGCGAGCGCCTCGGCGTCGATCGTCAGCCCGACCACCTTGGCCGGATCGACCTCCCAGAGCTCCTCCGGCGGCTCGATGCCCTTCACGATCGGCACGTTCGCGGTCTTGTAGCCGAGGTAGGCGAGGTACATGGAGAGCGGGGTCTTCGAGCT
>JAICGP010000119.1 GCA_025923055.1 Thermoleophilia bacterium | reverse complement strand
TGGCCGCCCGCTACTCGGCCCGCCCGCTGCGGTTCACGGGGCCGGTGGGAATGGTGGTCAACTTCGGCATCCTCATCGCGCTTTTCGCGAATCCGTTCACGGCCGGCGCCGCGGCGCTGTTCTACGGCATCACGCTGCTCGTCGCCGCCTGGCGGGGCGACCCCGCGTGCGAGGCCACGATCGTCTCGAACCTGATCCTCCGTCGCGACGACCAGATCGGCTGCCCGACGCTGACCCCGATCGACGCTCTCGAGGCGCGGCGCCTGCACTGATCCGGACACGCTCCTGCTCGACGCGCGGCTACGGTTCCACCTGGTGACGGACGAGCACGTGCTCGACATCGACGGGCGCGCCATCACGGTGACGAGCCCGGCCAAGGTCTTCTTCCGGGAGCGCGGGGAGACGAAGCTCGACCTCGTCCGCTACTACCTCGCGGTCGCCGAGCCGTTCCTCCGCGCGGCCGGCGGGCGGCCCACCCTCATGCAGCGCTTCCCGAACGGCGCGGAGGGCACGTCGTTCTTCCAGAAGCGCGTCCCCGAAGGGGCACCGGAGTGGCTGCAGACGACGATCGTCAGCACGCCGAACGGGACGACCTCGCGCGCGCTCGTGCTGGCCGACATGGCCCACGTGGCATGGGCCGTGAACCTGGCCTGCCTCGGCTTCCACGTCTGGCCACACCTCCACGACCGGTCGGACGTCGCGGATGAGCTGCGCCTCGACCTGGACCCCCAGCCGGGCGTCGGCTTCGACGAGGTTCGCGCGGCGGCCGCCGAGGTGCGGCGGCTGCTGGACGAGCTCGGGATCGTCGGCTATCCGAAGACGACGGGAAACCGCGGCCTCCACGTCTACCTACGACTCGAGCCGCGCTGGGACTCGTACCAGGTGCGGGCCGCTGCGGTCGCGGCCGCCCGAGAGCTCGAGCGCCGGCGGCCCGAGCTCGTCACCTCGGCGTGGTGGAAGGAGGAACGCGGCCGCCGCGTCTTCGTCGACTACAACCAGAACGCGCCGCACAAGACCGTCTTCGGCGCCTGGTCCGTGCGCGCCCGGCCCGGCGCCCAGGTCTCCGCGCCCCTGACGTGGGACGAGATCGACGCCATCCACCCCGACGAGCTGACGATCGCGAGCGTGCCCGAGCGGCTCGCGGCGCACGGCGACCCCTGGAAGGCGATGAACGAGCGGTCCCAGTCGCTCGAGCCGCTGCTCGCCCTCCACGAGCGCGACCGGGCAGCGGGCCTCCAGGACGCTCCGTGGCCGCCCGTCTACCCGAAGCAGCCGGACGAGCCGCCGCGGGTCGCCCCGAGCCGGGCGCGGAAGGACGCGTGACATGTCGATACCGTTGGCTCTCGTTCGTCGTATCTACACCAGCACGCACGACGGAAGGAGAGGCTGATGACCGGACAGATGGTGCACCTGGAGATCCCGGCCGGAGACACCGGGCGCGCCCGTGAGTTCTGGGGCTCGCTCTTCGGCTGGGACTGGCAGACGTTCGAGGGGCCGACCGAGTACCACATGACGCGGCTCTCGGAGACGAGCGGCGCAGCGATCTACCCGCCCGACCCGCCGGACAAGCGCGGGACCCGCGTCTACCTCGACGTCGACGACATCAACGCCGGCGCCGCCCGCGTGAGCGAGCTGGGCGGGGAGGCGGGCGAGGCGATGCCCGTCCCCGGCATGGGGTGGTTCTCGCTCTGCAAGGACCCCGAGGGCAACGAGTTCGGCCTCTGGCAGAACGATCCCGAGGCGTCCGCGCCGAGCCAGTGAACTAGCCGCGCGGCGCGCTCAACCAGCAGTCGCCACGAGGAGTACCAGGAATGCGGCGACCACGAGGACGGGCACGATGAGCGCCGCGACGAGCGTGGCGACGAGGACCGGCACGCTAAGGAGGGGAAGCAGCGGCGCGTGCGGCGCGAGCAGGTCGCGGGCCGAGCGGGCGAGCGTCGCGAGGCGCCACGTACTCCCCGGCAGGCGCCGCCAGGCCGGCCGCTCGCGCGCCTGCGCGTCCCGGACGATCTCGCGGAGCTCCGCGGCGTGTACGCGCGTCGCACCCGGGTAGCCGCGCAGCTTGTCGGGCAGGTCGACCACCTCGGCGAGGACGAGCGAGAACCAGAGCAAGACGACCGGCGGGGCAGCGAGGAGGAGACCCAGAAGGACGAGCCCGGCCCAGTCCCCTTCGTCGGTCGGCGTCCAGCGGACGAGCACGGAGAGCGCGATCACGGCCCCGGCTCCCAGCCCGACGAGCGCAAGCGAGCGCACGCCGCGTCCGACCGCGACCGCGAGCGGCAGGATCCCGCGGAGGACGCCCACCGGATCCCGGCTCACCGACGGCGCCTCTCGCCGCGGCGGGCTTTCGCGACCGCGTCGCAGAGCCGCCGCTCGACGTCGAGCTCGGCCTCCGCCGGCGCGACGACGAGCTCGTGGCCGACGTCCTCGACCCCGGCCCGGAGCGAGCGGGCGGCCGCGCGGGCACGCCGTCGTGCGCCCACGCCGTTCACGAGGCGCGCGAGGAATGCGAGCGCGATCCCCGCGAGCACGCCGCCGACGAGCAGCCAGGTCGGGATCGGGATGCCGTACGCCTCCGGCAGCGGTACGACCTCGTCCACACGGAGGTAGCCGAGCGCGACGAGGACGAGCAGCCAGAGGCCGCCCGCGAGGACGGCGAGCGCGAGCGCTTTCTGGACGAGGGACGCCAGGCTCCACCAGCGTGGGCGAGACACGTGGAGGTCGGCGCCCGAGACGGCGCGGTCGAGGCGGTCCGCGACCTCCTCGTCGCGTGCAGTGGCGGCGTCGCGAACGAGCCTGGGCCACGGCTCCGGCAGGCCCTCGGCGGCGCGGTCGGCGAGCCGCCGCGCCGCCGTTGCGACCTGGGCGGTCTGGACGTCGGTCGGCGCCGGAAGCGACGTGCGCGCCGCGGGGCGGGGCGTTTCGGGCAGGCGGAGGCGCCGCAAGGGGTCCGGGCGGAGGCGGCGCACCCAGCGGACGAACGGCCAGCCGGTCGCGAGAGCGCCGCGTCGCCGATGGGCGGCCTCGACCGCCCGGAGGACGGCCGGAACTCCGGCCGCGTCCTCGAGCGCTGCTGCGAGGCGGCGGCGATCCTCGCGCTGAACGCCGGCCGCGCGGCGCCCGCCGCACGCAGCCCCGAGCGCCTCCGCCGCGTCGTCCACGTCGGCCGCGAGCCGCGCGACCGCCGCGTCGCGCGCCCGGACCCGCTCCGCGAGCAACCGCCGCAAGTCCTCCAGTCCCGCTCCGGTCTCGGCGGAGACGACGACGAGCGGTGCGCCGCGGAGGCCGTCCTCGGCCAGGAGGCGCAGGACGTCGGCGCGCCAGGCGTCCACGTCCCGCGGGGAGAGGAGATCGGCCTGGTTCAGGACGACCGCCATCGCCTCGGCGTGCGAGGCCAGCGGGCGCAGGTACCGGTCGTGCAGCGCCGCATCGGCGTACTTCTGCGGCTCGACCACCCAGGCGACGAGGTCGGCGAGCCCGACGACGCGGTCGACCTCGAGTCGGTGCTCGGCCTCGACCGAGTCGAAGTCGGGGAGGTCGAGAAGGACGAGGCCGTCGAGGCCCTCCGCCGCGAGCCGGTGTCGGCGTGGGATCTCGAGCCAGTCGAGCAGCGGGTCGGCGCCGTCCCCCCAGACGGCCGCCTGGCTCGCGGAGGTCGTCGGCCGCCGCCGGCCGACCGCCGCCAGCTCCTCCCCGGCGAGCGCGTTGAAGAGCCGCGACTTCCCGGCACCGGTCGGGCCGGCGAGCGCGACCACGGTGGACTCGAGCCCGAGGCCCAGCCGTTCCCCGGCCTGCGCGACGACCGCGCGGGCCCGCTCGACGGCGCCGTCGGCGAGCCGTCCCCTTGCGAGGTCAGCCGCCTTGCCGAGGGCGGTGAGGCGCTCATCGAGACTGGGCTTCATGCGGCGCGGCGGATCGCAGTCACCGCCTCGTGGAGCCGGGCGAAGCTGTCCGCCTCGGGCGCCGCCTCGTCGAGGAGCGCGTCGAAGCGGGCAGCGTCCCCACGCAGGAGACGCTCGACCCGCGCGAGCAGGTCCTCGCGGGCCCGCGCGGCGAGCGTCCGCACCGCCTGGTCGCCGAAGATCGCCTCGAGCACCTTCTGGCCCACCGCCGACGTGCCGCCCGCGATGACGACCTCGGCGCCGGTCAGCCCGCCCGTCTGGGCGAAGACGGCGAGCATGACGGTCAGCCCGGCCCCGTTCACGCCCAGGGAGGCGAGCCGCGCGGTTGCACGCTTCGAGGCGCCCTCCTCCCGGACGAGGTCGAAGACGACGCCCTGCCAGGCCCGGACCTCGTCCTCGGCGGCCGCCTCCAGCCCTCCCGACGCACGATCGAAGCCCGTCGTCCCGTCGAGCAGCGCACGCCCGGCGACGCGCTCGCGCCAGGCCCGCGCCGTCCGCTCGGCAGCGCGCTCGGCCGCGGCGCGGACGACCGCCTCGACGCGATTCTCGACCGCCTCGCGCAGCTCGTCGTCGGCGGCCGGCTTCCCGCTGAGGAGGCCCTTGAGCCGGTCGCGCGCCCAGCCGACCCGCGACTCGAGGGCGCGCATCACGTCTCCGGTCCCGACCACCTCGTGCCAGCGCGCGAGGACCTCACCGCGCAGAAGCGAGCCGCTTCGCAGCGCCGCCTCGACCTCATGCAGCGCCGCGGCATACGCGCCGTCCGCCTCCGCACGCAGCTCGGCGGCGGTCGAGAGCTGCTCCACCGCGGCGCTCTCGACGACCCCCGCGCGAGCGGGGAGGCTCGCGAGCGCACCGCGCAGCGTCCGGCGCACGAGCGCGGCCCGCGCCTGCGCGTCGGCGGCGAGGGCGTCGAGCCACGCGCGCACGGGCGCGAGCGCGCCTGCGGGAACCAGGCCCTCCGCAAGCGACGTCTCGGGCACGATGAGCATGTCCGCCTCGGGCAGGCCCTCGTCCTGGAGCATCCGGCGCAGGTGCGCGGGCACCTCCCGGCCGGCGTCGTCCGGTACCCGGTTGAGGACGAGGGAGAGCGCCGTCCCACGGTCGCGCGCCGCACGCAAGTACCCCCAGGGCACCGCGTCCGCATAGCGGGCGGCGGTCGTGACGAAGAGCCATCCGTCGGCTGCGGCGAGGAGCTGGGCCGCCAGCGCGCGGTTCTCGGCGAGGACGGAATCGATGTCGGGCGAGTCGAGGAGGGCGAGCCCGGGCGGAAGCGACTCCGTGGGTGCCAGGTGCAGCGTCCCCGGCCGCGCCTCCCCACCGCGCGCCCGCGGCAGACCGGGCAGGACCCGCGCGCCCTCGAACCATTCGAGGTCGTCCGGATGGAAGGCCAGCACCGGCGCGCGCGTCGTCGGACGCAGGACGCCCGCCGGGCTCACGACCGACCCGACGAGGCTGTTGACGAGCGTCGACTTCCCCGCCCCCGTCGAGCCGCCGACCACGATGAGCGCCGGAGCGTCCATCTGCCCGAGCCGGGGCAGGAGGTAGTCGTCCACCTGTGCGACGAGGTCGTCCCTCGTCCGCCGTGCCTCGTCCGCACCCGGCACCGCGAGATCGAGGCGGACGGCGTCGAGGTCGTCACGCAGGCGGCCGAGGGCCGCCGGAAGGTCCGCGCGCATGTCGCGAAGAAGCTACCCGCGAAGACGCGCTCGTAGCCGCCCCTAAGCTGTTGTTCCGTAGGAGCCGACGCCCGCACTCTGACCGGGGAGAGCGGTGCGCATCAGATACCGAACCCCTGCCAGACACCCTCGAGCGTCGAGCGGCGCAGACGGCAAGGTTCCTCGTCCGCCGTCAAGACGAGGTATCGCGCGAATACATCTTCGTCATTGAAGCGGCCGAGGAATCGTCCCCGCTTGTACGACCAGGAATAGCGCGCAGGCCAATCGCCTGGTTTGCACTGAGTGCCAAAGTGGAGCCATCCTGAGTAATTGCCCGGCTCGTCAGCGGAACCAAGGAACCAAGCCGTTCCGACGTACAGCTTCTTGCCTCTCAGCCAGTACTCGTACCCGAATACATGCTCGTGGGTACGGCCGGCGCGCAAGGTTCTATCCGGCGCGATCCAGAGATCCGCTGAGAACCGCGGCTCCTTTCCGGGCGGTGGCGGTACGTCGAGATCCGCCGCGGAAAGCCGGCGCCAGAGACCGTACAGCCCTGCTTCGATGACGCGTTGATCTGTCTTCGTTTCTCGGACGCGCGCCACGACCGTCTCGTTCACGCGCGAGCCGTCAGCAAGGATGACCTGTGCAGTGAAGCGGTGTCGGCCCGGACCCATCCACGTTCCGAGTTGCGCCCCGTTCTCTCCGTACGCGAAGGGCGGATCTGAGTCGGTCCACAGGACATCACGCCTGCGTGGCCGCTCATCGGCGTCGACGAAGAATCGCACCGCCTCAACCTCCTCAGCCGGAACCGACGTCGTGACCGTCCACCGGATGCGGCGTGGCAGCACGGCGAAGCCTTCGAGGGACGAATCGATCCGGGGCATCGCGAGACCAGCCGCGTCCGCGCCCGAAGAGGATCGCGATTGAGACCTCTCTGTCCCCCCGCCGCCGACGTCACACGCCCCGGCCGCTACAAGGCACCCGCCGAGGACGACGCCCAGAAGGACCGAGCGAGGACTTCGGTTCAACCCTTCCCAAGTTCTACGCCGATTCGCCCGCTTTCACAAGCTGACGCCCGCGCCAACCCGTCGGCGGCGGCGCCTACGGACGGCCGGGCCGAAGCGCGTCCGCCAGGACGGCCGCGAACGTGTCGACGACGAGGTCGACGTGGTCGCCGGCGAAGACCAGGGGAGGCCGGATCTTGAGCACGTTCGCGTCGCGACCCGTCCGCCCGATGAGGACGCCGTTCTCGCGCATGGCGTCGACGACGCGCTCGGCGAGCCGAGGATCGGGTGCAGGCTCGGGCCCCGCGGTCGTGAGGTCGACGCCGACGAGCAGCCCGCGCCCCCTGACCTCGGCGATCGACGGGCGCCGATCACGCAGCGCGTCGAGCGAGCCCAGGAGCTGCGTTCCGACGCGTGCGGCGTTGTCGATGAGCCGCTCGTCCTCGATCACGTCGAGGACGGCGAGCGCTGCCCGCGCCGCCACGGGGTTCCCGCCGAACGTGCTGAAGACGTGGGCGCTCCGAGGGAAGCTGTCGAAGATCTCAGCCCGCGTGATGGTCGCGGCGACGGGGTAGCCGTTCCCCATCGGCTTGCCGAGCGTCACGACGTCCGGCGTGATCCCGTACGCCGCGAAGGCCCAGAGGTGCTCGCCGCTCCGGCCGTGTCCCGCCTGCACCTCGTCGGCGACGAGGAGACCACCGGCGGCGCGCGTCTGGTCCGCGATCGCCGCGACCTCCTCCGGCCGCGGAGTCCGGATGCCGTCGCTCGTGAAGCCGGTGTCGATGTAGGTCGCGGCGAGCCCGAAGCCGCGATCGTGCAACCGTTGCACGGCGCGCTCGACCTCCGTGTCGGTCCAGGCGCTCGACCCCGGCGGAGCGATCGTCTCGACGTTGGGCGGGCGGAAGCCCTCGGGCCACTCCTCCGGGGAGAGCTCGGCGACGGCGGTCGTCACGCCGTGGTAGGCGTGCTCGGTGACGACCGCGCCGCGGCCGCCGGTGACGGAGGTGGCCAGGCGCCAGGCGACCTCGTTCGCCTCGCTCCCGGAGTTGACGACCATGGCGGCGTCCAGCCCCGACCCGGGCGGCATGGACGCGATCAGTCGCTCCGCAAGGTCGACCAGCGGCTCGAAGAGGTAGCGGGAGTGCGTGTTGAGCGCCCGCGTCTGGCGGACGATCGCCTCCGTCACGCGCGGGTGGCAATGGCCGGCGACGGGCACGTTGTTGTACGCGTCGAGCAAGCGGCGGCCGTCAGCGTCGAAGAGCCAGACGCCTTCGCCCCGGACGACGTGAACGGGGTCCGCGTAGGAGAGCCCCGTCAGGGCCGAGCCGAGCACGGCGCCGCGGCGGCGCGCGAGCTCGTCGGTCGGAACCGCGGTCCTCGTGCCACCGAGCTCACCCGTGAGCGCGTCGGCCCCGGCTGCCTCGAAGAGCTCGAGCAGCGTCCACGAGTCCGCGTCCCAGGCTTGAATGTACTCCGCGTTCTCGGGATAGCGCTCGACGCGCCACGCACTGATCGTGACGACCGTGGCCAGGCGCGTGGCCACGAGATCGGCGAGGAGATCGAGCTCCACCTGCTCGAAGGGGATTCGAGACGCATAGCCGTCGATCGCGACGCGCGCGATCCGCGCGAGGTCGGCGGCGGCACGGCCGCGCAGGAGCGACGCGAGCCCGATGGCGAAGTCGGCCGCCTGCGCCGTGTGG
>JAICGP010000118.1 GCA_025923055.1 Thermoleophilia bacterium | reverse complement strand
GTCAGGAGGACGGCCACGACCGAGGGGTCCCCTGCGATGCGGTCGTTCAGCGACGTGATCGCCTCGGTCTCGGGAGAGTCGTCGGGGTCGACGACCCCGCCCGACCAGAGCGTGTTGTCGAAGACCATGAGGCCGTGCTCCGAGAGGCGCGGGAGGAGCGCGTCGTAGTACGCGGGATAGTTGTCCTTGTCGGCGTCGACGAAGACCAGGTCGAAGTCGCCCTCGAGCCGGGCGATCGTCTCGAGGGCCGGGCCGAGGTGGATCGTTACGCGGTCGGCGTAGCCGGCTTCCTCCAGGTACCGCCTCGCGACCTCCGCGTGCTCCGGCTCCACCTCGCACGTGTCGATGTGGCCGCCCGGCGGCAGCGCGGCAGCCATCGAGAGCGAGGAATAGCCGCTGTAGGTGCCGAGCTCGAGCACGCGCTGCGGCCGCAGGGCGAAGACGAGGAACTCGAGCAGACGGCCCTCGATCGGCCCCGTCAGCATCTGCGGCGCGCGAAGCTCGGCCTGCGTCTCCGCGGCGAGTCGCCGCAGCAGGTCCGAGGGCGGCGTCGTGTGCGCCTCGGCGTACTCCTCGATCTCCTCGGCGACGACGAAGCTCAGTGTCCCGCCCTCGTCACGCGCGAGCCGCCCACGATCGCGTCGCGCCCGTCGGGGAACCGGACCCACGCCTTGCCGCCGCCGTCGTAGTCGCGGCCCCACACGACGAGCGTCGCCTCGGCGCCGCCGACGTGGCAGCGCTCGGTCCCCTCCGGCTCGACGCCCCGCCAGACGCGGACGAACGGGTTCTCGTCCCACTCGCGGCCGATCGTCGTCTCCTCGCTGTGCCCCGGGTAGACGACCGTCCCCCGGTCGAGGTTCATGAGGACGTCCATGATCGAGCGGCGCAGGTCGTCGAAGCCGTCCTGCGTGCCGCCGACCGAGCCGGCGAAGAGGGTGTCGCCGCTGAAGAGGAGCTCGCCGCCGGCGACGAAGGCGAGCATCCCGCGCGTGTGGCCCGGCGTGCGCAGGGCCTCGATGCGCAGCTCGCCGGTCTCGACGACCTCGCCGTGCCCGAGCGGCTCGGCGCCGTCCAGCCCCTCCTCCGTGGCGGCGACGACGCGCAGCCCGAAGCGGTCCTCGAGCAGCCCGTGGTTGGCGACGTGGTCGCCGTGGGCATGGGTCGTCAGCAGGTGCGTCGGCTGCACCTCGAGGCGCTCGACGGCGGCGAGCAGCGGCTCGATCGGCGCGCCCGAGTCGACGAACACCGCCGTCCCGCCCGAGTGGTCGGCAAGGAGGTAGGCGTTCGAGAGCCACCGCGGGTCTGTGCTGCGCTCGACGATCACAGGGGCGGGTAGCATGCCAGCCGGAACCCGGACTGGGAGGACGTAGCAAATGGCCGGCCTCATGAGCCGAACGTCGGCGGTCGTCAAGGCATGGATCTCGAAGCTTCTCGACCGAGCCGAAGACCCCTCGGTGACGCTCGACTACTCGTACGAGAAGCAGCTCGAGATGCTCCAGAACGTCAAGCGCGGCGTGGCCGACGTCGTCACCGCGAAGAAGCGTCTCGAGCTCCAGTCGAGCAAGCTCGAGTCGGAGCTCCCGAAGCTGGACGAGCAGGCCCGCAGGGCGCTCGCGGCCGACCGGGAAGACCTCGCACGCGCGGCGCTCGAGCGCAAGACGTTCGCGCAGCAGCAGCTCCAGGGCCTCGACCAGCAGCTCAGCGGCCTGGAGGCACAGCAGGAGAAGCTGATCGCGAACGAGAAGCGCCTCTCGGCGAAGATCGAGGCCTTCCGGAGCCAGAAGGAGGTCATCAAGGCGCAGTACTCCGCTGCGGAGGCGCAGACCCGGATCGGCGAGGCGGCCACAGGCATCGGCGAGGAGATGGCCGACACGGGGCTCGCGATCCAGCGCGCCCAGGAGAAGACCGAGCAGATGCAGGCGCGCGCGGCCGCGGTGGACGAGCTGGTCGAGATCGGCGCGCTCGAGGACTTCACGACCGGCGAGACCGCGCTCGACCGCGAGCTGGCGCAGATCTCGGCCAAGAGCCAGGTCGACGACGAGCTCGCCCGCCTCAAGGGCGAGCTGGCCGCGGGCGGCGCCAAGAAGGAGCTCGAGCAGTGATCGTCCGGCTGATGGGCGAGGGCCAGTTCCGCGCCGGCGACGAGCTGCTCGCAAAGCTGAACGAGCTCGACGACCGGGCGCAGGCGGCGGCCGACGCCGACGACGAGCCGGAGCTCGACGGGCACCTCGACGAGATGTGGCGGCTCGTGCAGGCCGAGGGAGAACGGCTCGGCGACGACGACCTCCATCCGTCGGACGTGCTCATCCCGCCCAGCGACCTGACGCTCGAGGAGACCAAGCGGCTCTTCTCCGAGCAGGGCCTCATCCCGGACCTCCCGGCCTAAGCCGTCTCAGCCGAGCTCGTAGCGGCGCGGCCAGGGGTGCGGGCGGCAGGGGGCCACGCCCTTCGTCTGCTGCATCATCACCGGCGCCCGGGCCCCGGCCGCCGGGCAGTAGCGGTGGCCGTGGCCGAGCAGGTGGCCGACCTCGTGGTTCACGAGGTAGATGCGATAGCGCCGCAGGGACGCGTACGCGTCGGCGCCCCTCCGCCAGCGCATCAGATTGAGGACGGCGCGGCCGCCGTTCGCGCACGAGAAGATGCCGTTCGTGCGATACGGCGCGCAGAGCCGGTCGGTGGTCGCCGGCGTCGCGAGCGTGACACGGAAGTCGATGCGGCCCGAGGAGACGCGGCGGAAGGACATCCGTCCGCCCCGTCCCCAGCTCCGTCGGTTCCCGAGGATCTCGTGGACGCGGGCCGCGAAGGCGCGGCGCCTGATCTCGATGCCGCCTTCGACCTCGACCGCGTAGCGGCGCAGCGGCCCGGACCCGGATCGCGTGCTGCTCCCCGGAACGACGCGCAGCCGGCCGCGGCGTCCGGGAGCGACCGGAACCTCGGACGCTTCCTGCGCGGCACCGACCTCGGCCCCCTGAAAGGCGACGGCACCGGTCTCCGTCGCCTGCGCCGGCCAGGCCGCGACGAGCACGGCGACGAGCACGACGAGCATTCCGCCGCAGACTACTCGAGCGGCGCGTCGAAGAGTCCCAGCCAGCGCCGGAGATCGGGCTCGATCGGCAGCTCGCCCTCGAGCTCGTTCTTGAGCCGCAGCTCCTCGGCGTTGTCGCGCTCCTGATCCTGGCCGGTGGGGACGAAGGGCCAGAAGGCCCCGCGCTTGTAGCCGTAGATGAGGTAGGTCGTCCGCTCCCGCCCCTCGAACGTGAACAGCGCCGCGAGGAGCTGGCCGCCGAACCCGCGCGCCTGCAGCTCGCTCGAGACGAGGTGGACCGACGTCACGAGGTCCTCGAAGTCATTGTCCCGGATGACGAGCCACTGGTAGCCGAAGGAGTCCTGGCGGCGGCGCACCTGCGACCCCGAGGTCTCGGCGGCGACTCCGAGCAGCTCGTCGATCTCGTTCTCCGCGCGCGCGAACTCACCGGCGGAGAGCGGCTTGAAGACGACGGCTGCGACCCCTGCGGGCCTGAGGCCGAGCTCCGCCTGGAGCGTCACCTGCGCGGTCGAGAGCGCGAAGAGCTTCTCGAGCCTGGGGCCCGTCAGCTTCTTGCGGCCGAAGAGGACGTCGAAGATGGGCACCGGCCCATCTTTGCAGCCTCTCGACCGGAGGCGCGGTTCCTACGCGGCAACCGGGCGGCCCATCTCCTGCGCGATGGCCGCCAGACGGGCGAGGCGCTTCTCGAGCGGCGGGTGCGTGAGGAAGAGCTCGCTCGCTCGCGACTTGACGGAGGTCGGGATGATGAAGAACGCGTTCATCCCCTCGACCTGACGCAGGTCGCGCTGCGGGATCCGCACGATGTCGCTCGCGATCTTCTGGAGCGCGCTCATGAGCTGCTCCGGCGCGCCCGTGATGAGGGCGGCGCCCCGGTCGGCCGCGTACTCGCGGTAGCGGGAGATCATCAGGATGAGCAGCGTCGAGATGAGGTACGTGACCAGCGAGACGACGAGGATGATCAGCCACGCCGGCGCGCCGCCGTCACGGCTGCGGCCGCCGCCGAACATGCCTCCGAACATGCCGAACCGCATCAGCATGGCGGCGACCATGGCGAAGAAGCTCGAGATCGTCATCACGGCGACGTCGCGGTTGGCGATGTGCGAGAGCTCATGCGCGAGCACCCCCTCGACCTCACGTGGGTCGAGCCGCCGCCAGAGCCCCTCCGTCACGGCCACGGCCGAGTGCTTCGGGCTCCGGCCGGTGGCGAAGGCGTTGGGAACGTCGGTCGGGATCACCGCGACCCGCGGCTTCGGGAGGTCCGACATCGCGCAGAGGCGGTCGACCATGGCGTGGAGCTCGGGCGCCTGGTCGGGGCCCACGACCTTCGCTCCGGACGCGGCGAGCGCCACCTTGTCGGACGTGTAGTACTGCAGGAACGCCAGGCCGCCGAGGATCACGATCATCGGGACGATCCCGATGTCGAAGACGCTGATCATGACCACGAAGAAGGCGACGTAGACGGCGCCGAGGGCGAGCATGGTCAGGAACATGCGCGACGAGAGGCCGAAGTCGCGTCCGTACGCCTTGCGTCTCATTCGGTGCTCAGCTCCTCGTGGGGGAGGGGTACGCCACCGATTCTACCCGCGGGCGTCCGGGCAGCCGCGCGCCCGCGGGAAGGCGGAGACGCCGAGCTCGAACGTGCCCGCAGCGCCGGCGACGACGCTCGTCATCCCGTCGGGCGCCTCCTCGACGCAGACGTCGCCCGCGCGCACGCGCCACGTCGGCGTCCAGCGAACGGCGAGGCGGTAGACGCCCGGTGTCCCGAGCTCGCCGGCGACGCGATCGTGCTCCAGGGCCGTCAGGCGCGCCGCGCCCGGGCCGGTCAGGATCGGCGTCGGGTCGGGCAGCTCGTAGACGGTGACGTCGCCGGCCCGGACGAGCTCGAGCAGGCCGGAGCCGCCCGAGCGCACGAGCTCGGCCTCGCGCTCCTCGCCGACGCGCCCCAGCTGGGTGTCGGGGAGGAGCACGTAGCGGACGCCGAGGCTCCGTAGCCACCCCTCGTACTCCTGCGAGCGGAGCGGCTCCTCGTAGAAGAGCGGGTTCTCGGCGATGTCCACCTGCCGGTACCACCCGCGCGCGAGGGGAACGCCGGCGCGGGGAACCCAGTACGCCTCCCAGTGGTCGCCGGTCGGGACGACCTCGACGCGGTAGTCGGGCGTCAGGCGCGAGCCGAGAAAGTCGAGCGCCGGCGTCCAGAACGACGCCTCGGCCGAGCGGGTGTCGGTGCGGTGGAGCGCCGACCCCACGTACGGCACGAGCGTGAAGGCAATGGCGCCTCCGATCGCAATCGCAGCGAGGGGGCGCGGGCGGTAAGCCGCGAGCGCGGCGGCGAGGAGCGCGAGCGGGAGCACGATCCCGCGCAGACGCGTGACGTTTTCCCCGATCGGCGACGGTACGACGAAGGCGACGAGCGCCCCCAGCGCCCAGAGGACGAAGACGATCGCGAGGGCACGGCCGCGCTGGGAGCGGAGCGCCAGGGTCGCGCAGATGCCGGCGAGGACGAGCAGGGCGAGCAGCTCCGAAGCGCGGAAGAACGGGTACTCGGCCTCCTGCTGGTAGGCGAGGAGAATCCCGCCCTGGAGGAGGCCGAGCACGAGCAGGGCTCCGCCGAAGGCGAGCGCCTGCCGGCCGGGGAGCCGCACCCCGGCGACGAATGCGGCCGTTGCGGCGAGGCAGAGGAAGAGGAAGGCGAGCGGTGAGAGCCCGGCGGTGACGACCGCGAGCACCGCGGCCGCCGCCGTCCTGCCGCGCTGAAGCGCGACGAGCGCCCCGAGCCCCGCGGCGAGCCCGGCCGCGTAGGGGTACGTGCCCGTGAAGAGCGGCCCGCAGGCGACGACGGCGAAGGCCCGCACCGGCCAGCGGGCGTCCTCCTCCCATTCCCGCTCGGCGAGCGAGGCGAACAGCACCGCCGCGAGGACGACGGAGAGGAGCGCGACGAGGTCGTTCCCGAGGAGAGCGGCCGGGAAGTAGTAGAGGAGGCTGTAGGCGGCGAAGGGGTAGTGGCCCGCGTACCAGAACGTGTCCCACACGAGGACGCCGTCCTCCACGAGCTCGGTGCGGTAGAGATGCGCCGGCAGATCGCCGGGCGGCGGGCCGGCGATGACGAGCGGGAGCCCGACGGCGAGCGCGATGAGCGCCGCGGTGAGGGCCTGGCCCCGCCCGAGCGCGCCCGGGCGGGCTCGGCGAAATAGCGGTTGTGCCGCAGGGCCGCGCTGCTCGCCCCGATGCTGCGTCCTCAGTCGCACCGATAGCCCCGACTATCGGCGCTCCCTGCGTCCTTGCCTTGAAACGAGCATCGCACCCCTGCGACGAACGACATTCCGCCAAACCCTCCTAGAGTTCCCGGCATGGCCCGGACGGCGGCGCTCGCTCTTGCGTTCCTCGCGCTCACGGCGGGCCCGGCGCAGGCTACGACGTTCGCCGTCGTCGTGGTGCCGGGCTTCACGCTCGCCGACCTCGACCGCGCAGCCGGGCTGGGCGCCGTGGGGCTCCTCAACCCTGGCGCGGGGCCCGAGACGAGCGCCGCGCTCGCCGAGGCCTCGCTCGTTCGCGGCGAGGTGCGGAACTCCCTCCGCGGCGGCGCGCCCGGCGGCCCGCCGCTCGTGGCACTCGAGACCGGGCAGCTCGGGAGCGCCGGCGGACCGGCCCTCTACGTCGGCCTCCCCGAGGGCGGCCTGCAGCCGAACGACCGCCGCTATCCGATTCTCGTCGTCGGGCCCGGCTACGAGGGACTGCTCACCTCGGAGTCGACCCGCATCCCCGGGCTCGTCTCGATCGCGGACGTCGCCTCAACGGCGCTCGACCGCGACGGCGCGCTCGGCTCGGAGCCGGCGGACGACGCCGCCGGGGAGCTGCTGGCGCTCGACGAGCGCATCGACGAGAACAACGACGCCCGGCTGCCGGCGACGATCCTCGTCTGCGCCCTCGTCCTCCTTCTCGCGCTCGTGCAGCCGGCCGCGGCCGTCCCCGGGCTCGCCGCGGCGCTGGCCGCCAACCTGGCGCTCGGGCTCGCCGGCGTCTCGGGTCTCTGGACCGTCCTCGCCGTCCTCGGCCTTGCGACCGCGCTCGGCGGCCCGCTCCTCGCCCGCCTTCTGAGGGCGCCGCTCGCGCTCGGGTTTACCCTCACCGCGGTCGTCGGCGCCTACCTCCTGGCGCTGGGCCTCGACGGCCCCTCGGTCGCCCTCTCGCCGTTCGGGCCGACCCAGAACTCCCGCTACTACGGCCTCTCGAACCTGCTCGAGACGCTGCTGCTCGTGCCGGCGCTCGCGGGCGCCGCGCTCCTCCACCTCAGCCTCGGCTGGGCCGCGTTCGCCGTGGCCGCCCTGCTCGCCTTCGTCACCGTCGCGGGCAACCGCTTCGGTGCCGACGGCGGCGGCGCCGTGGTGCTGGCGACCGGGTTGGCCGTCCTCGCCGTCCTGCTCGCGGGAGGGAGCCGGCGGGCGCTCGCCGTCGCCGTCGCGGCCGGGCTCGCGCTCGCGCTCGGGCTCGTGGTGATCGATGCCGCGACGGGCGGCTCGAGCCACGTGACCCGGGCGCTCGAGGGCGGGCCGGCCGGGCTCGCCGGCGACCTCGCCGAGCGGGTCGAGCTCTCCTGGCAGCGCGCTACGTCCGCCTGGGGCGCGGCGCTCGCCGTCGCGGCCCTGCTGGCCGTCTTCATCGCACTCGCCGTCCGCACGCTGCGCCGCCCGGTGCCGCTCGGCGAGCGCGCCGTCCCGCTCGCGCTCGCCGCCGCGCTCGTCGCGTCGCTCGTCGTGAACGACTCGCCGGTCGACGTCCTCCTCGTGGGGGTGACGTGTTACGTGGCCGTGGAGGCGGGTATGCTTCCGACCCGATGGCGCGTCTTCTCGTCCTCGCCCTCGCCGTTCTGGCCCTCGTGGCGGCAGGCTGCGGCGGCGAGGAGGAGGCCACCCCCGAGCCCGAGACCGTAGTGGGCACCGTGCCGGCCGAGACCGGCGGCGGCGAGGACGGCGGCGGAGACGGCGAAGCCGAGGGCGATCCGGAAGCCGGCGCTGAGGTCTTCGCGTCCGCGGGCTGCGGCAGCTGCCACGTGTTCGAGGACGCGGGCTCCACCGGAACGGTCGGGCCTAACCTCGACGAGTCGACCGCCTCCTTCGAGGCCGCCGTCGAGCAGATCAGGAGCGGCGGCGGCGGGATGCCCCCGTTCGAGGGGCAGCTCTCCGACCAGGAGATCGCCGACGTGGCCGCCTACGTGACGCAGTCGCGCTGAGCCCGCGCACGGCGCTGACCCTGCCACAGGAGTTCCCGC
>JAICGP010000117.1 GCA_025923055.1 Thermoleophilia bacterium | reverse complement strand
CCTTGGTGCGGTCGGACGGCGACGACTGGAAGCCCCGCGGACGACATCCCTTCTAGAGGGCGCCGGCGATCTGGTTGAGGATGTTGTTGACGTTGCCGCCGAGCAGCGTCAGCGCCCCGATGCAGACCACGGCGATGAGGCTGAGGATCAGCGCGTACTCGACCAGCGCCTGCCCCTCCTCGCGGCTCCGCAGATGGGTGATGAACTCCATCATGTTCTGGTTCACCTCCTCCCCTTCCGGTTCTCCTAGCCCAGACAAGTAACTGCTGGGTCTCGGCTCCGAACCGATGGAAAGGTGGGTCCGAACCCACCCTTCCGGTGGTGAGGCCGCCGTCGCGGCGCGGTACTAGTTGGCTTGCATGCCCTGCCCCCCGCGCACCTGGTCCGCTCGCGCCATGCCCGCCTCCCCTCGTGGCGTCTGAGGCGGGGGACCGCGCGCCGGCGCCCGTGCGGCGGCTTCACGCCGCCCGCCTGCTGCTCGTCTCGGACGACCGCGGCTACGGCGGCGTCATCTCGCTGTTGCTCGAGCAGGAGGGCTTCGCCGTGCGAGCCACGGCGCACGCGGCCCCCGTGCGGGTCGCCGAGGTCGCCCGGGAGCACCGGGCGGACATCGTCCTCGTCGACGAGGCCCCCTCCCGCCCGCGCGCAGCGCGGACGGTCGCCGGTCTCGAGCAGCTCTACCCGCGCGCACGGCCGCTCCTCCTGCGCGCCGACGGCGAGTCGGGGTCGCCCGCGGCGGCAGATCACGTCGCACGGTCGAGCCCCATCGCCGAGCTGACAGCCGCGGTCGAGCGGTGCTACGCGAACAGGAGGCCCCGTGCCGCCTTCTGATTCCGCAGTCCTCCCCGCCGCCGGCCCGGCCATTCCCGGCGTGGTCGTCGCCTCCGTCGGCGCGGCGGCCGGCGTCGCGGTCCTCCTGCGCTACGACGCGACTGGTCGCGGGGCGGTCGCAGCCTCGCTCGCGGCGGTGGTCGTCGTCCTGAGCGCGATCGACCTCGAACGGCGGGTGCTCCCGAACGCCATCGTGCTGCCGGCGATCGCCGTCGCCCTGCCCGCTCAGCTCCTGCTCGCTCCGGACCGCTGGCTCGAGTGGACGCTCGCCGCGAGCGGCGCCGCACTCGTCCTCTGCCTGCCGCTCGTGCTGGGCCGAGCGGGTATCGGGATGGGGGACGTGAAGCTCGCCTTCCTCCTCGGGGTCGTGCTCGGGCAGGGCGTCATGCTCGCGATCCTCGTCGCCTCACTCGCGATCCTCCCCGTCGCGCTCGCTCTCCTCGCCCGCCACGGCGGCGCGGCCATGCGCATGGGGGTTCCCTTCGGCCCGTTCCTCGCGCTCGGGGCCGTGGTCACGCTCCTGGCCGGCTAGCCGGAGGCCCTCAGCGGAAGCTGCCGCGCAGGTTCTCGCGGAGGAGCTGCAGAAGCCAGACCGCGGCGAGGAGCGTGTAGACGAGCGCCGGCAAAGCCACGGCGAAGACCCCGACGAGGACGATGTTCGTCGAGCCTTCGAGGAGATGCAGCGCAATCGGCGTGAGCACCTGGCCGGCGATCATCGCGACGCCGACGTGGATGACCGCGCCGCGCAGCCCTGCAGGCGCGAGGTGCGGGAAACGCGCGCGCGTCCAGAGAGCCAGGGCGAGGGCCCCGGCGAGGAACACCACCGAATAGAGCTGAGAGCTCACGATTCCGCCGGAAGAGGGCCGCGTAGCATAGACCCCTCGACGGCGGCGCGCCGACCTGAAGCTTCGGCAAGCCCTCCTAGTAGCCGAAGCCGAGGATCAGCTTCGCGTCCTCGGACATCTTCTCCGGCGACCAGGGAGGGTCCCAGGTCAACTCCGGCTCCACCGTCTCGACGCCTTCCAGCCCCTCGACGACCTCGACCATCTGCTGCTCGATCATCGGCCCGACCGGGCAGCCCATGGAGGTGAGGCTGTAGGTCACGTGCACCTTCGGACCCTCGACCTCGACGTCGTAGAGGAGGCCGAGCTCGACGATGTCCATCCCGAGCTCGGGGTCCTCGACGACCCGCAGCGCGTCGATCACCTCTTCGCGGCTTGGCATGCTCTCACACTAGATGTTCGGGCGGTGATTCGCGCACTCGTCGGGGACCGCCGCGACCAAGCTGGGCGTCGTGATCGTCCGCAGCCCGTACCGGAAGTACGGGCAAGGGCGAGCGCGGCGATCCGGCGCAGCGTCGAGGCCGCCATCCGCGAGGGCGAAAATCGCCGCTCGACCATCAACCGAGCAGGCGCACCTCCTCGCGCCGCTCGCGGGCGAAGAAGTGGATCCCGTCCACGAAGCGAACCCAGTTGTGGCGCGTGCACATGACGATCGAGTGCGTGCGCGCGCTGTCGGTCAGGTAGCGGACGCCGCGCAGGAGGTCGCCGTTCGTGACGCCCGTCGCCGCGACAACGACGTCCCCCGGTGCGAGCTCGTCCGTCGTGAACACCTTGTAGACGTCAGCGATCCCGTGCTCCGCGGCCTGCTCGATCTCGGCGCGCGAGGTGGGCCAGAGCTGCGCCTGGAGGTCGCCGCCCAGGCAGCGGAGCGCCGCCGCCGAGAGGACGGCCTGGCGCGCGCCGCCGATGCCGACCGCGATGTGGTCGTTGGTGCCGCGCACCGCCGCCGTGATCGAGGCGGTGACGTCGCCGTCCTGGATGAGCTTGATGCGCCCGTCCGCCGCGCGGATCTCCTCTACGAGGTCGTGGTGGCGGGGCCGGTCGAGGACGATCGCGGTGATGTCGTTCGGCTTGCGCCCGTACGCGTCGGCGAGGGCGCGCACGTTCTCCCCCACGGGCCGGAGGAGGTCGATCTTTCCCCGCCCCACCGGCCCGACCGCGATCTTGCGCATGTACATCTGCGGCAGGCGGGGAAACGAGCCGGAGTCGCCGACGGCGATCATCGACATGGCGCCGTAGTCGCCGCGTGCGACCACCGCCCGGCCCTCGAGCGGATCGACGGCCAGGTCGACCTCGGCGCCGCCGCTGCCGACGACGGCGTCCATGGCGAGCGCGTCGGCCTCCTCGTCGCCGCCCACGACGATGCGGCCGGAGATCTCCATCTGGTCGAGGCCTTCGCGCATGGCGGTCGCGGCCGATTCCTGCGCCCCCTTCACGTCGCCGCGGCCGAGCCAGCGGGCGCTCGCCAGCGCCGCCTGCTCGGTCACCGCCGCGTAGGCCTCGCAGCGGCAGCGTACGTCGCCGCTCATGCGCCGGTCCGGTCGTGCGTCCGCTCGACCTCGGCGAGCACGAGGTGGATGACCTCGTTGACCGCATCCTCGAGGCGCGCGTTCTCTATCACCGGGACGCCGGCCGCCTCGGCCCGCTCCACGAGGTAGGCCTGGATGCGCCGGATCTCCGGGAGCGCCTGCAGGTACTTGTGCATCGGCCGCAGCCCCTCGGAGGCCGCGTCGCGGACCCAGAAGTGGCGTGCGTGCGCGTCCTCGTCCTCGATGGCGAGCAGGCACTGGACGACGATGGCGCCCTCGTAGCTCCGCGGCAGCGAGCCGGGGACGAGGTGGACGCCCTCGAGCGCCGTGGAGTAGCCCTCCTCGAGCGCCCGCCCGATCACCGCCCGCAGGCCGACGAGGACGTTTCTCGTCTGCTCCTTGAAGCCGAGCAGCGCCGGATCCTCCTCCTCTCGGTCGTGGACGTGGACGGCAGGGCCGGCCTCGAAGCTCGAGTAGTGGATGGAGGGCATGAACTTCCTCGAGAAGAAGGCGCGCATGGTCTGGCGGACGGTGTCCGTCGAGGTGACGCGCGTGACGCCGAGACGGTGGGCGACCTCGGTGGCCACAGTCGATTTCCCGGTTCCCGTCGCGCCTCCCACGAGGAGGACGAGCGGGACGTCGAGCTCGCGCAGGGCCTGGAAGCGCCGCAGGAGGCGCACCCCCTCCTCCCCCTCCTGCTCGGCCAGGACGCCGGCGGCGACGTCGAAGAGGCGCTCGGAGGCGACGGAGGACTCCTCGCGCCCGCGCACGAGCTCCTCCTCGATCAGCCGCGCCAGCTCGTAGGCGCGCTCCGGCCGGATGCCCGTGCCCATGAGGGTCTTGGCCATGAGGCCCTTGGAGTACGGAAGCGTGACCTCCTGGGAGACGAGCGCCTCGGGGGGCCGGCGGTCGTTCACGCGGCGACGCCTTCCGCGGCGACCGCGTCGGCGAGCCCCACCACGAGATCGTCGAGCGCCGGCTCGCCGGCCAGCGGCCGCACCTCGTTGTCGGCGAAGACGACCGGCACGCCTCGCCCGGAGGCCGTCTCGGCGACGACGTCGATCGCCGCTGCCTTGATCTCGACGAGGAACGCCTCGGCTCGCCCGGCCTCGGCAGAGGCGAGCTCCTTCCGCAGGGCGTCGCGGTTCGCAAGCGCGCCCGAGAGGAGGACGACCTCGGCGCCGTGCTCCTCCTCGAGGTGGTCGCGAAGGCGGTCGTGGACCGCGGGTGGCGCCGTCGAGAAGTACGCCACCCGCCGACCCGCGACCGGCTCCACGGGGCGCGGGCGCAGCACCGTCGCGACGACCGGGAGGCGCGGGTCGACTTCGGCGATCGCGGTGCGCACCGCGTCGACCTGCGCCGGCCTGGCGAGCGGCTCCTCGCACATCGTGAGGACGACGAGATCGCTGAGCAGGAGTCGGTAGGCCCCCAGGTAGCCGGCGACCGTCTCCGCATCCTGGTGCCCGCCGGCGACGAGGATGCGCCGCCTCGCCTCGACCGGCGGGACGGCGGCGCCGCTCCCCTCGAGCAGCACGAGATCGGGCCCCAGCGAGGCGGCCAGCCGGGCAGCGTCCTCGACGTTCGAGAAGAACGGACGGCCGGCGAGCCCGCCTCCGCAGCGCCGAGCTCCGACCGTGGTCACGCCGGCGAGGGCAGCGTCCTCCAGGTAGTCGGAGGCAGCATGCCGCCCGGCACGCGAGAGCGCGAGGAGGTCCTCGAGCACGGGAGAGGCCTCGGTCACGACCGGGTCCTGGGGCCCGCCCCGGCCCATGGCGACCACGACGACGCGGCGCGACCGCGCGAGGAGCCGTGCGACGTGGCCCGCGACGGCCGTCTTGCCCACCCGCTTGCCCGAGCCGATCACCGCGAGAGCCGGGACGTCGAGCGGGGCGAAGGCGACCGGGTCGAGCCTGAAGTCTGCGCCGACGTACGGGAGGCCCGCGGCGAGCGCCCGGGAGGCGAGCCGGAAGCGACGGCGCGGGCCCACGACCGGCTCGTCCGAGAGGTCGACTACCACGTCGACATCCACCTGCTCGAGCGCGTCGCCGAGCGCGTCCCAGAGCGGGACGCCGTAGTCCGGCTCTCCGCCGCGCAGCTTCTCCGTGCCGCCCAGCAGGACGGCGCCGACGACCTCGTACGGGAGCGCCGCGAGCGCGTCGCACACGACGTCCGGGTAGTGCTCGCCGTCGATGAGCGCGAGCGCTCTCATTGCCGCCCCGTCAGCTCTCCTTCGATCCGGGCCGTGTACTTCTCGAACTCGAGCGTGTCGACCGAGAACTGGATGATGCGCTCCTGCCCGTGGAACGGGTACTTGCGCCAGACGTCCACGTGGCGGTTCTCGATCTCGATCAGGTTGTAGCAGGGCCGCGTCTTCCCCCTGAGCCGGAGCGACGAGACGGTGCCGGCGTTGACGACGAAGAGGTTCTCGAGGCGCCATGCGTACGGCACGTGCTTGTGCCCGGAGAGGACGAGGTTGACGCCCGAGTGCTGGAGCACCTCGAGGACGTCGCCCGCGTCGTAGACGACGTTCCGCTCGCGCCCGGTGCCGGGCACCGGCAGCAGGTGGTGGTGGAGGACGAAGATGCGGAAGTCGGCCGGCGCCGCGAAGGTCTCCTCGATCCACGGGTAGTTGCCGCGGCCGATGACGCCGTGGTCGAGGTCGGGCTCCGAGGAGTCCACGTACACGACCGTGACGCCGTTCACCTGGACGACGCCCTTGCGCTCCCCGAACAGCTCCTCGAAGTGGATGTGGCCGACGTTGCGCGAGTCGTGGTTCCCCGGGATGACGACGAAGTGCTCGCACTCGAGCCGGTCGAGATAGACCTTCGCCTCCGCGTACTCCTGCTGGAAGCCGAAGGTCGTCAGGTCGCCCGTGCAGATGACGAGATCGGGCTCGAGCTCGTTGATCTCCATGATCGCGCGGTCGGCCAGGTTCGGCACGAAGTACGGCGAGCCGCAGTGGAGATCGGAGAAATGGGCGATCCGGAACAGCGAGGCCTCCCCGGTCGGATTCCCGGATTGTAGTGAGGGTCGTCCGGAACGACTGCTACGTTTTCGGTGGGATGCGCCCAGAAGGCGGCGATTTCCAGGAAGATCTCGGGACGATCTTCGCCAACGAGGCGGAGGCGGAGTGTGCCCGGCTGCTCGACTTCCACGGCATCCGGTGGGAGTACGAGCCGCATTCGTTCCCGCTCGAGGAGGACGAGGAGGGGCGCGTCCTCGAGGCGTTCACGCCGGACTTCTACCTGCCCGAGCAGGACGCCTACCTCGAGGTGACGGTCATGAAGCAGTCGCTCGTCACGCGCAAGAACCGCAAGATCCGCAAGTTTCGCGAGCGGTACCCGGACATCACCGTGAAGCTCTTCACGCGGCGCGACTTCGAGCGCCTGGGTCAGAAATACGGCCTGAACCTCGTCACGTAGCGGAGGCGCGGCCCGGCGAGGTCTACCTCTCCCGGGACGAGATCGCGACCCGCGTGGCCGAGCTGGGCTCCGAGATCGGGCGCGACTACGGCGCCCGGGACCTCGTCCTCGTCACGCTCCTGAAGGGCGCCTTCGTCTTCGCCGCAGACCTCGCGAGGGCGATCCCGGTCCCGCACGCCATGGACTTCCTCGTGCTCGCCGGCTACGGCGGCCGGCTCGGCGGGCGCTCCCACATCCGCCTCATCAAGGACCTCGACCTGCCCATCGGCGGTCGCGACGTCCTGCTCGTCGAGAATGTCGTCGACACCGGCCTGACGCTCAACTACGTCGTCAAGACGCTCTCGCTCCGGGAGCCGCGCGACATCGCCGTCTGCACGTTCTTCGACCGCCCGTACCGCCGGCTCGTGGACGACCTCCCGATGCGCTACGTCGGCTTCACCGTCCCCGACCAGTTCTTCGTCGGCTACGGCTTCCACCTGCACGAGCGCTACCGCGGCCTGCCCGACGTCCACGTCGTCGAGGACGTCTAGGCGCGTTTCCTCGTCCCCGCCCCGGGGCACGGGAGAGACATGACACCCGAGCGTCAGGTCGACCGCGACCCGCAGGTCCTCGAGGGCGAGGACGACGTGCCGCGCCAGCCGTCGCTGCCCCGCGACCCCTACGTCCCCGAGCCGGGCGTCGGCCCGGGCGAGCGGCGCGCCTTCCGTGTCCTCGCCTGGGCGTGGGTGCCCGTGGCGATCGTGGTCGCGCTCGTCGTCTGGGCGCTCGTCTCCTAGCGGCGACGAGCGAGGACCCGGACGGGCCGCGGATCCGCCTTGTGTTCCACGCGCACGAAGTGCGGCTGGTCCGAAAACGCCCCGTCCGCTCGCTCGGAAGTGCCGGTTCTACGCCGAGAGGCGAGCTTGTGCCCGTGGAACACAAGCGCCCCAGGGCGGGGCGCACGCCAGGTCCGGCGGCCGGACGCGGCGCCTAGAGGTAGCCCATCGGGTCGACGGCGCTGCCGTTGACCCTGACCTCGAAGTGCAGGTGGTTCCCCGTGCAGCTCCCCGTGCAGCCGACGGCGCCGAGCGTCTGCCCCTGCGAGACGCTGCCGCCGCCGACGTAGATCGCCGACTGGTGCGCGTAGGCGGTCGCGAGGCCGTTGCCGTGGTCGACGATCACGAGGTTGCCGTACCCTCCCATCCAGCCCGCGAAGATGACGGTGCCAGAGGCGACGGCGTGGATCGGCGTCCCCGCCGGGGCCGAGATGTCGATGCCCTCGTGCATGCGGCCCCAGCGCCAGCCGAAGCCGCTCGTTACGACGCCGTTCACGGGCCAGACGAAGCCGCTCGAGGAGGTGCCGCTGCCGCTCGAGCCGCCGCCGCTGCCGCTGCTGCTCGCGGCTGCCTGGGCGGCCCGGATCTGCGCGGCGATCTGGGCGCTCGCCGCCTGGAGCGCGTCGAGGTCCTCCTCGGCCTCGTGGCGGTGCTCGCGGACACCCGCCAGCATCTCCTGCCGCTCCGCGCGCGCCGTTGCCATGGCGTTCTGCTGGGCGACGAGGGCCTCGCGGGCCGCGACCTGCTCGGCGGTCTTGGCCGCGAGCGCGTCGGTGGCGTTCCCGACCTCGACCTTGGTGAGGCGGGTCTCCGCGCGCGCGATCCTCATCTCGCCCTTGAGCCGGTGGATCTCCTCGGTGATGGCCCGGTCCTGGCGGCCGATCGAGTCGAAGTACTCGAGCTGGTCGATGAGGTCGCCGAGGCTCTGCACCTGGAGCAGCACGCCGAACGAGTCGGTCTCCTCGCTCTGGTAGAGCTCGACGAGCCGGCCTTCGAGCTGCCGCTGCGCGAGCGTG
>JAICGP010000116.1 GCA_025923055.1 Thermoleophilia bacterium | reverse complement strand
GGTCTACGACAGGAGGCGCGATGGCCGAGGTGGAGACGACGCGCGAGGGGTCGGTGCTCACGATCACGCTGAACCGGCCCGACAAGCTGAACGCCTTCGATGCGGCCGCACACGAGGCGTTCGCCCGCGCTCTCGGGGAAGCGGGGGATCTCGAGGTGCGCGCCGTCGTCCTCACCGGTGCCGGTCGCGGCTTCTGTGTCGGCCAGGACCTCGGCGAGCTGAGGGACGGCGACCGCGACGTCGCGGCGCTCCTCCGCACGCGCTGGAACCGGCATGCGCTCGGGCTGCGGGGGCTCGAGAAGCCCGTGCTCGCGGCCGTGAACGGCGCGGCGGCCGGCGCCGGCGTGTCGCTCGCGTGCGCGTGCGACATCCGGCTGGCCGCCGACGGCGCCGCCTTCGTGCCTGCGTTCGTCAACGTCGGCCTCGTGCCGGACACGGGCGGCTCGTGGCTTCTCCCTCGCCTGCTGGGCCCCGCGCGCTCCTTCGAGTGGATGAGCTCCGGCCGGCGTCTCGCGGCCGACGAGGCGCTCGCCTGGGGCCTCGTGTCGGAGGTCGTCGAGGGCGACGGCGTCGTCGCGCGCGCGCAGGAGCGGGCCGCCGAGCTCGCGGCGCTGCCGACCAAGGCGATCGCGATGACGAAGCGCCTCTTCGAGCGCGCCGCCTCGTCGCGGCTCGAAGAGCAGCTCGAGCTGGAGGCGCAGCTCCAGCTCGCCGCGACGCGGACGGACGATTTCGCCGAGGGCGTCGCCGCCTTCCTCGAGAAGCGTGACCCGCGCTTCAGCGGGCGGTAGGGGGCTCCTAGCTCTCGGCCGAGGCGCACTCGTCGAGGCCGAGCTCCGTCGCGAGCGCGTCGGCCTCCCTCTCGGCCTCGCCCAGCGCCCTGAGCGCCCCGGCGACGAGCTCCTCGTCGTGCGCGGCGCCCGCCACCTGGAGGTCGCGCGTGGCGGAGAGGGAGTCGTTCTTGAGAGCCAGCCAGTCGTCGTAGTCCTCGCGGAGAGGCTCGGGCGGCTCGAGCGCGCTGAGCTCGTTGACCGCCGCCTCGAGGAGATCTCCCTTGTCGCCGGCGACTGCGGCCCACTCCTCCGGGTCCTCGAGCGGCGGCGGGACGGCCGCGATCCTGGGCCCGTAGTCCGCGCAGACCGCGTTCGCGTCGGCGCGGAACGCCTCGCCCTCGGCCTCGTCGAGGTCGTCGCCTCCGCAGCCCGCGACGACGACGAGACACGTGCTCATGGCTGCGAGCGCGCTCCTCATCTCCCCGAGCGCGGGAGTCTATCCGCGGCTCAGCGCGTGACCGCGTAGACGAGGGTCGTCGCGGCGCTCGTGTTGCCGGCCGCGTCGCGGGCGGTGATCAGGTACGTGACCGTGACCGGCTTGCCGGGCGTGCCCTTCGTGTTCGCGACCGCGACGGTGTACGCGCCCGAGCCGGCGGCGGTATCCGTGTAGGGGCCGGACGGCGCCGGCTCCGTCTGGTCGGCCGTGATCGTCGCGTTCGCCTCTGCCGTGCCGGTGATCGCGTCGGCAGTGTTCCGCTCGTCGACGTAGGACGCGGTCGGTTCGTTCGGCGCGACGGTGTCCTTCGACGCGGTGGTCGTCTTCGGGGCGGAGGTGTTCCCGGCGGCGTCGGCGACCGTCGCGGCGATCGTCACGCTGCCGTCGGAGAGAGGCGAGGCGTCGAGCCCGGTGACCGTCACGATGCCGCCTCCGCCTGGAGCGGGCACTTCCTTCGACACCGCCTCGGCCCCGTTGGAGAGCGTGACCGTGAGGACGTCCGTAGCCGCCGAGCTGCCCGGCAGCGTCACCGAGACCGAGAGGGTGCTCGCGTTGGCGGCGTTGATCCAGCCGCCGCCCTGGCCGCCGCCGTTCGCGAGCTGGACGGCGCTCGGCAGGACTGGCGCGGTCGCGTCCGCCCGCACGGTCGCGTGCGGGCTGTCGAGGCTCTCGAGCGACGGGCTTCCCGTCGAGACGGCGCGCACCGCGTAGGTGTACTGGACGCCGTCCGTGGTGGCGGTGTCCGCGTACGACGTGCCGCCGAGCGGCGTCGTCGTCAGGCGCGTCCAGGCGGCGCCGGCGGAGCGGTAGACGTGGTACCCGGCCAGGTTGCCGGTCGTCGCCGAGGCCGCCCACGTCAGGTCGACGCGGCCGGCGGGCTTCGCGACGGCGTCGAGGGAGCCCGGCGCCGACGGGGCCGCGTCGAGTGTCAGCCCGTAGTCGCGGTAGAGCCAGGCCGAGCCGTCGAGGCGGAGGCGCAGCACGCCCGTGCCCGAGCCGGCGACCGTCGGGGAGGTCGTCACGGAGACCGCGGAGGAGGCGCCCGCGGCGAGCACGGCGGTTTCGGTGCCGGAGTCGGTGAAGGCCGCCGAGGCGACCTGGCCGGGGCCGAGGACTTCGAGCGTCGCGGTCCGCGACTGGCCGCTGACGTTGGTGACCGTGAACACGCCTTCGACGGTTCCCGGCGAGGTGACCAGGCCGAGGTCGACCTCGAGCGTGTCGACGTCGCCGGTCGCGTCGGGCCCGGGCGCCACCGAGAAGTGGTTGGCGAGGCGGTCGGCGGTGAGGACGTTCCCGGCGGCCGTGAGGTCGGCCGTGAACGCGGCCGAGCTCAGGCGCGCCGTGCCGCCCGCGACGAGGAGGGCCGCGGTGGCCGCGATCGCGCCGAGCAGGACCCGCCGGCGGCTCACCGGGTGAGCGCCTCGATCCAGAACGACTCGGGGCCCGCCGGGGCGGGCGCCTCGGGCTCGGCCGTCGCAGGTTCGTCCTCGCGCCGCCAGATCGCGCGCAGCAGGACGACGAGGACTAGGCCGGCGAGAAGGAGGACGAGCGCCGTCCGCGCTTCGCGCGTCTTCGCGTACCAGAGCACGTAGCCGACGTAGGGCACGTCGAAGGCGAGCCGTCCGGCTCCGTCGGGAAGCGCGATCGCCCACGGGTCTCGCTCGGCGTTCGCGTCGCCCTTCGTCCGGTAGGCGTGCCCGCCGCCGGGCGCCTCGACGACCTCGGCGACGCGATGGGTGACGAGGCGGGCGCGACCGTTCGGGTCGGAGAAGGTGATCACGTCCCCCGTTCGCACCTCGGCCGCCGGCACGCGCTCGACGAACGCGAGCGATCCGACCCCGAGGGTCGGCTCCATCGAGCCGGAGTAGACGACGACCGGCCGGTAGCCGGCCAGGAAGAGAAAGGCGTAGGCGACCGCTCCGAGGACGGCCAGCCCGGAGACCAGGCCGGCCGTCCTCTTCGCGATCTTCCAGAGCCGCTGCCGCATCGCGTTCATGCTCCGGAAGCCGGGCGCGCGAACCCTAGGACTGCGTCGCCGACCAGGTGAAGCTCGCCGAGGCGGACTTGCCCTGGAAGGCGTTGTCGGCCGCGTCCGAGCCGGTCGACGGCAGGGTGACGTGGAAGTAGAAGGTGTGGGCGCCGCCGTCCGCCGCGAAGGTGCCGAGGGCGACGGAGTCGAGGTCGGCGAGCGAGCCCTCGTAGATCTTCGCGCCCGTGACGCCGTCGGAGTCCTTGTACACCACGAGCTCGAGCGCGGGAGCGAGGTCGCCGCTCGCGGACCCCTCGAGCACGTAGTCGCCGGCCAGCGAGCCCGAGTTCGTGATCGTGACCGAGCCGGTCACCTCCTGGTCGACGACCATGTTCGCCGCCGAGAGGACGGCGCCCGAGCCCGAGCGGGTCATCTCGAGCGTCCCGGCCGCGAAGGCGTTCGAGTCGATCGTGACCGGCGTCGCCGTGAAGTTGGCATAGGTGCCGCCCGCCGCCGCGACCGAGACGGTGACGACGGCCGCGGCCGTGAGGGCGATCTTCTTCGAGAGGAGAGTCTTGAGATGCCGCATGTCCTTCCTTCCTTGATCCGGGGGAGTTGCGTTCCAGGGTCACCATCGGCGGCCTCCGGATGGACGCGGGCAGGGAGCCGTATGAGGCGCGTATGCGCCTCCTGCGCGAACGGGGGATCTTGAGCTGGCGAGAGAGCGAGCGGCGCGCGCGACTACGAGTCGTCGCCGCACTCCTCGAAGCCGAGCTCGTCGGCGAGGCGGGCTGCTTCGTCCCCGCCGGTGCCGGCGCTCTCCAGCGCTTCCTGGATCTGCTGCTCGTCGCCCGAGGCTGCCGCCTCCTCGAGCTCGTCGAACCGGTCCACGTTCGCCCGCGTCGCGTCGATCCAGGCGTCGTACTCGTCCTGGAGCTCCTCGGGCGGGTCGAGCTCGGCCAGCTGATCCGTCCCTTCCTCGACGATCGGCCTGACCTCCTCCAGATACCCCTCGATGTCGGACAGGCTCTGCGGCTCCTCGAGCTCCTCGATCCGCTGGTCGTACTCCGCGCACGTCGCGTCGGCCTCCTCGATCAGCTCCTCGCGGGTCAGCCGGTCGTCGCCGCCGCACCCGGCCACGGCCACCGCCAAGGCGCCGACGAGCGCGAGCCGCAGGGCTCTCCGCCGGGCTGCGCTTCGAGTGAGGGTCGGGCCCACGGTCGCTCCCTTTCCCGCGCCGAGCGTTTCCACGCCTGCAGATCCGCCGCGTTCGTGGAGGCGCTCCACTGCTTCCGCGGCCCCGCGCCTCGGTCCGTCGAGTGGGGCTCGCTACGTCTCCCAGGCCGGCTCGCGCGGGAGGTCCCGCAGGCGCGGCAGCGGGGAGGGGAGCAGGAAGAGGACGCCCGCGACGGCGCCGAGCGTCGCGATCCAGAGCGTCTCGTGCACGCCGATCGTGCTCCCCAGCAAGCCGCCGACGAGCGCCCCGAGCGGGCGGACGCCGTAGTTGACGACCATGTGCGCGCCGGCGAAGCGGGCGCGCAGCCGGTCGGGGACCACCGCCTGCTGGAGCGAGCCGGCCGTGACGTCGAGCACCATCACGCCGAAGCCGGAGCCGAACTCGGCCGCGACCAGCATCGCGAGCACGAGCGGATGGGGCCCCGCGGCGAGCGGCACGAGCACGAGCGGCGCCGGGAACGCGAAGCAGCCGAGCACGAGTGCCGGGCCGATCCCGATCCGGCGCACGATCCGGCCGACGACGATCGAGCCGAGCACGGCGCCGACGGCTCCCGCGCCGATCACGAGGCCGAGCGTCCCCGGCCGGATGCCGAGCTCGCGCGTCGCGTAGAGGACGAAGAGGGCGAAGAAGACGAAGTTGAAGAAGTTGATGGTCGCGAGCGCCAGGAGCGACGCGCGCAGGATCGCCGTCCTCCAGATGAAGCGCACCCCCGCGACGAGGTGGCCCGACGCGCGCTCCTCCGTCGGCGGCTCGACCGGGCTCATGCGGCGGAGGAAGAAGGCGGAGGCGACGTACGAGAGCGCGTCTGCGACCAGCGCCGCGGGCGCGGAGAGGACCTGGACGAGGAGGCCGCCGAGGCTGGGGCCGCCGACGTTCGAGAGAGCCCGGCTCCCGTGCAGGAGCTGATTCGCCTCCACGTAGCGCTCCCGCGGGACGACGGAGACGAAGAGCGTGCTGTACGAGACCCAGAAGAGCACGGACAGCGTGCCGCTCGCGAAGGCGACGGCGTAGAGGTGCTCGATGGTGAGCGCCCCGAGCGCGTAGGCAACCGGGATCGTGGCCACCAGCGCCGCCCGGCCGAGGTCGGCCACGATCATGGCCTGGCGGCGCCGGCCGCGCCGGTCGACCCACGCGCCGAGGTGGAGCGAGAAGAGGAGGTTCGGGACGAGCGCCGCCGCCGTCAGGTAGCCCATCTGCGCGGCGCCGGCGTCGAGTGCGAGAATCGCGGCGAGCGGGAGGGCGATGACCGCGACCTGGTCGCCGACGAGCGAGATCGCCTGCCCCGTCCAGAAGTGGCGGAAGTCGCGGTTCTCGCGGAGGAGCCGCGGAGTCACGCGCGCGGGTACCCCGTGTAGAAGACCGTTACCTCGCGCTTCCCCTCACCCGGCTCGCGACCCTCGTACGACGTGATCAGGTCCCAGAGACGCCGTCCGAGCTCCACGAGCTCCGCCGGCGTCAGGACGAGCGTCGTGTCACCCAGCTGGTAGCTCTCCTGCCACGGGCGCTCCTCCTCCGGCATCCGCTCGAACCAGCCGAGCAGCTCGGCGAACTGGTGCTCGACGATGATCGAGCTGAGCGCCGCCGCCGGCTCGGCGTCCTCGGGCGAGCGGACGTGCCAGCTCGTCGAGCGCGCCGTCGCGCGCCACGGCCGCTCGCGGCCCCGCCCGCCGCCGGCCTCCTCGACGAGCCCCCACCTGGCGAGCTGCCGAAGGTGGAAGGAGCAGCTGGCCGGGCTCTCGCCGAGCCGCTCCCCGGCCTGCGTAGCCGTGAGAGGCCCCTCGCGGCGGAGGAGCCCGACCAGCTTGAGCCGCGTCGGATGGGCGAGCGCGCGCAGCGCCCGCGGGTCGGTGAGCTCGATGGTCCTCCGTTGTTGTTCGGGCATATTGAAAGACTACTTTCGAAACGAGTCTTTCGTCAAGCGTCGCCCTCGAAACCTCCCCTCGGGAGGGCTTCCTCTGCGCAGCTAGATCGTCTTGAACTGCTCGAAGGGCTGGCGGCAGCTCGCGCACCAGCGGATCGAGCGGCACGGCGTGGGGCCGAAGATGTTCTCGAGGCGGGTGTCGGTCGAGCCGCAGTACGGGCAGCGGAACGCGTGGCTCTGCAGCTGGACGAGCGTCGGGCCCGTCGCCTCGCGCGGCGCGGGCGGGGCGAAGCCGGACTCGCGCAGCTTCTCGCGGCCCGCCGGGGTGATGCGGTCGGTCGACCAGGAGTCGTCGAGCACCACGTCGACCTCGGGCTCGGCGCCGAGCGCGCGGACGGCCTCGGCCATGCGATCGCGCATCACCTCCACGGCCGGGCAGCCGAGGAAGGTGGGCGTGAACTCGATGCGCACCCGGCCGTCTTCCACCTCGACGTCGCGCACGACGCCGAGGTCGACGAGCGAGACGACCGGGATCTCGGGGTCGGCCACCTCGGCGAGCGCCTCCCACACGCGCTCGGCGGTCACCATGTCGCCCCCGGCAACGAGCGCCGCACCATCGTCATCTCCTCCCAGAGCGGCGCGAGCTCGTCGCTGTGCGTGTCGCGGCCGATCGCCTCGACCGGCTCCCGGCCGACGAGCTCGCAGAGGCGGTCGCGCTGCTCGCCTTCGAGGAGGCCGAGCGCGTACGGCCAGAGCTCCCCGACGGCCGCCTCGAAGCGCTCGCTCTCGGCGGAGCTGCGCAGGCGGTCGGCCCACATCTGCGCGTGCATGCGGTGGTAGGCCTCCTCGCGGTCCATCTTGGCGGCCAGTCCGGCGAGCTCGGGCCAGTCCGACTCCAGGAGCGCCGCCACGCGCAGTCCGTCGGCCGTCTCGTAGAGCCAGTGGCGCGCGACCGTGCCCGCCCAGTCGTGGACGAGCCGCAGCTCGACGAGGGGCGCGCAGCGGTACTCCTCGGGCGAGCGGTCGAACGCGAGCGCGTCGGCGTCCCTGCCCAGCGCGCCGGCGGCCAGCTCGTACAGCGCCCGCGCGTGCCCGATCTCGCCCTGCGCGATCGACGAGAAGGCGACGTCCTCCTCGAGGAACGGCGCGATGCCGGTCCACTCGGAGTCGCGCCAGCCGAGCACGAGCTCGTCGTCGGCGAAGGCGAGGACGGCGTCGAGCTCAGCCCGCGGGGGCGCCTGCGCGTTCACGAGCCTCCTTGAGCTTCACCTTCAGCGAGTAGCCGTCCACGCGGCGGTAGTCGCGGTCGAAGACGTCCGCGACGTACGGCTCCTGCACCTCCCGAACCTCGTCGCGCGGCACGATCCAGAGTGCTACCGACTCGGCACGGCGGCCGTAGAGCTCGATTGCGTACGCCTCGGCGAAGTCCGCGTTCGGCGCCTCGACGGAGCCGCCGTGCTGGAACGGCTGGCCCTCGCGCTCCTGGCGGAAGACCTCCCAGATCATGCGGCGTCGGCGAGGATGGCGCGGCGTACCCAGGCCGTCTCCTCGCGCGACGTCCTGCGGAACCCGAGGCGGCGCTCGGTCGCCGGGCCGTGGCCCGTGACCACGTGCCGGAGCTCGTCCCAGTCGGGCTCGGTGTAGCCCCAGACGCCCGTCTGCTCGTCCTTGCGCAGCTTCGGGTCGGGGATCGTGAGGCCGAGCTCGAGGATCTGCGGCACGTAGCCGTCGAGGAACTGCTGGCGGGCGTCCTCGTTCGCCTGGCTCTTGATCCGCCACTGGTACATCGGGTCCTCGTCGGCCGGGATCGGGTTGCCGTGGAACTGCATGAGCGGCCCCCACCAGCGGTCGAGCGCTTCCTGTACGAGCTCGCGCTGCTCGTCGGTCCCGGTCATCATCGCGAGCACGACGTCGCGGCCGTGGAGGATGTGGAACGACTCCTCCCAGCAGATCTTCTTCATGATCCGGGCATACGGCGCGTAGGAACACTTGAGGAGCGCCTTCTGCGAGATGATCGCCGCGGCGTCCTCGAGCCAGGCGATTACGCCGACGTCACCCCACGTCTTCGTCGGATAGTGAAAGACGTTGTGGAACTTCGTGCGGCCCTCGACGAGGTCCTCG
>JAICGP010000115.1 GCA_025923055.1 Thermoleophilia bacterium | reverse complement strand
TGCGGGCGAGAGGACTCGAACCTCCAAGGGCTTGCGCCCAACGGGTCCTAAACCCGTCGCGTCTTCCAGTTCCGCCACGCCCGCGTGTTCGGAACGATAGCCCGCGGGTAGACGGACCCCATGCGATTGCTGAACCGCATGCGCCGTCCGGCGGCGGAGAGTCGCGGCCGCACGCTCCCGCCCGAGGCGCCGACGCCGCAGCCGGAGCGGAGCGAGCCCCCCCTCCGCGATCCCGAGGTCTCGGACCTCTCTCGCCCCGACTGGAAGGCGGTGCTCCTGCGCGCAGCGAAGGAGACGAAGGACGACAACGTCACCGACATCGCCGCGTCGCTCGCCTACTACGCCTTTCTCGCGATTCCCGCGGCACTCCTCGTCGCCCTCGGCGCCTTCAGCGTCCTGGCCGGCCCGGAAGCCATCCAGCGGGTGCTCGAGAAGGTCGAGACCGTCGCCCCCGCCGAGGCGATCGGGCTCATCGAGGACAGCCTCACGCGCGCCACCGAGAACCAGAACGGCGGCCTCGTCCTGATCGTGCTCGGCCTCCTGCTCGCGCTCTGGACGGCGACCGGTGCCATGAACGCGCTCATGCGGGGCCTCAACCGCGTCTACGACCGCGACGAGACGCGAGGCTTCTTCAAGCAGCGGCTCACGGCTCTCGGGATGCTCGTGTGCATGCTGCTCGCCTTCGGGCTCACGTTCGGGCTGCTCGTCCTCGGGCCTGTCATCTCCGGCTGGCTCGGGGGGTTGCTGAACCTCGAAGACGTCTTCGGCTGGATCTGGTGGACGATCCAGTGGCCGATCCTAGTCATCGGCCTGCTCCTCGCGTTCGCCGGAATCCTCTTCCTCGGGCCGAACGTCGACCACCCGCGCTGGCGGTTTCTCACCCTCGGGTCGGGCATGGCCGTCGGGATCTGGATCCTCGCGTCCGGCCTCTTCGCCGTCTACGTGAGCCTCTTCGGCTCGTACAACAAGGCGTGGGGCTCCCTCGCCGCGGTCATCATCATGCTCACCTGGCTCTGGCTGTCCGCGCTCGCGCTCCTCTTCGGCGCCGAGGTCAACGCCGAGGCCGAGCGCAGCCGCGAGCTGCGGCAGGGAAAGCGCGCCGAGGTCGACCTCCAGGCGCCGGCAAAGGCCTGACCGCGAGCGCGGCTACACTCGCCTGCGAGGCCCCGTAGCTCAGCGGACAGAGCGGCGGACTTCGAATCCGCGTGCGGAGGTTCGACTCCTCCCGGGGCCATGCCGCCTCTCCATGCCGAAGTCGTGCGAGCTTCGCTTGTCGTCACTCGACCACCTGAACGATGCGGTCGAACTCGAGCGCGGCCTTGCCGGCTGACCTCTTCGATCACCGCCGCCGAAGCGCTTCGAAGACGTGGAAGCAGCTCTCGTCGGCGGAATGAAGATCTAGCCTGCGAAGACGTCGAGCGGGAGGAGCGCCGAGACGGCCGGGTTGGGCACGTCCACGATCTCGGACAGGCGAAGGTCGACCACGGCGCTCATGAGCGCGTACGCGGCCTGGCGCCCGAGGCCGCGCTCGAGGGTCAGGTGGTCGAGCATGGCGAGTAGCGCGCGACGCGTCGCGAGCGAGAGGTCGAGCGACTCGTTGCGGCCGTCTTCGGCGATGGGGAGACCGACGGTGGCGAATGCCCGCCGGGCGGGGCGGCCGGGCGTCTCGTAGGCGGGGAACGGCGGCACCCAGGCCGGCCGCTTGCGGAGGCCGAAGCGCAGCGTCACCGAGCCTGCCACCTCGATGCCCGTGCCGCACACCTCGCCCTCGCCCTGAGCGAAATGGAGGTCACCGACCGAGAAGAGCGCGCCGGGCACGTCCACGGGGAGCAGGAGACGGCTGCCCGCGACCAGCTGGGGCACGTCCAGGTTGCCGCCCAGCTCTCGCGGCGGGATCGTCCTCAGCCCGGAGGCCGCCCGCCGCGGAACGGCCGTCTCCGGAAGGTCGTCCGCGACCGCCCCTCCCCGAGCGCGCAGCTCCTCCTCGCGCGCGCGCATCCGCGCCATCGTCGCGTGCGAGGGAGCGACACCCGCCACGCCGGCGAAGGTGGCACCCGGGACGGCGACGCCCGGGAGCTCCGCGGAGCGGGCGCGCCCTGCCTCGATCTCCCACTTGACGAGGTAGGGATCCGGGAAGAGGTCGGCGAGGTAGCCGAACCCCGGGATGACCGCCGTGACGCCGAAGTCCGCCGGCTCGTAGGCGACGAAGTCGATCTCCAGGACGTCGCCCGGCTCGGCTCCCTCCACCCGTACGGGGCCGGCGAGCGGATGGCCGAGGCCCAGGTCCAGCGAGCCTGCGTCCTCGTGTCCGCTGGCCGGCCCGAGCTGGCCGGCGAGGCCGTCCTCCGTCTCGAGGACCAGCTCCTCGCCCGGGGCGACGCCGGCCACGGGATCGAGGTCGGGATGCCACCGGTTGTGCATCCTCAGCCTCGGAGCAGCGCGGCGACGCGGTCGGCGGCGCCGGCGGCCCGGTCCCGCTCGTCCTCGCTCCAGCGCCGCGGCAGGCCGAGCTGGTGGAGCGAGACGATTGCCGCCAACCGTCCGTCGAGGAACACGGGCGTCACGATCTGCGCGGCGAGCCCGCCGTAGTCGCCGAGCATCCGCTGGAAGGCGGGATCGTCGAAGGCGCTCGCGCAGTCGTCGTGGACGACCTGGCGCTTCGTCTCGAGCAGCTGACGCACGACCGGCGCGTTGCGCAGGTCGGTGTTCCGCTCGTCACGGATGGACGGGACACCGGGTGCGAGCGCCTCGTGCGCGACCGGGAAGAAGTCGTCCGGGACGTCGAGTCGAAGCGTGCAGCGACTCGCCCGGGTCTCGGCGAGCAGGTCTTCGACGACCCTCTGGAGGCTGACCGCAGCCACGTCGGCGTCAGCTCGACGCCGGCTCCGTCCGCAGAGGAGCTTCCGCAGGCGTGCGACCCTCGCGCGACCGGCGCGCGAGTCCTTCGAGGTACTCCAGGACGCGCTCGAGCGGCTCGACGTCGCCGAACTTCGCTTCGATGTCGAAGAGGTTCCATTCGACCACGCCGGCGACGCGGTCGCCGACGCACTCGCGGACGACGATCGGACGGAATCCTTCGGCGATCGCGTCCTCGACGGAGTGCCGGACGCAGCCGGCCATCGTCACGCCGGTCACGACGACCGTGTCGACGCCGGCGGCCTTGAGGAACCCGGAGAGGTAGGTGCCGTGGAAGGCGCTGGCCGCCTTCTTGACGATGACCTGCTCCCCGGGCTCCGGCGCGATCCGCTCGTCGATCGCGACCGCGTCGGTGCCCAGCCGGAGCTCCTCGAGCGGGATCTTGCGGTGCCAGATGCCCATGTCGGTGCTCGGCCCGTCGGTGACGGCGTAAGCGGTGGTCGTGTAGACGACCGGGATTCCTGCGGGCCGAGCAGCCGCCAGGAGCCTCTGAACGCCGGGGATGATCACGTCCATGCCGCCGCAGCTGAAGGGGTGCCCCGGCCTCGTCCACGCGTTCGCCAGGTCGATGTTGAGGAGCGCCGGCCGCTCGCCGAACCCGACTCGGCGCATGAAGCCGCGCCCGCGGTAGAGCTCGGAGTCCGCGGCGAAGACTTTCTCGAGCGCCTGCTCGACCTCGTTGGCAGGCGTTCGCTCCACGCTCACCCCGCCACGAGGGAGAAGACGACGAGCACGAGCAGCAGGCCGCAGCAAACGATGATGGCGGCGAGGATCGCGCCGAGGGCGAATCCGAAGCCCTGACGGGTGGCCCGCTCGAAGTCGCCGGCCATGCCGTGAGTATCCCGCCGGGCGGGTAGGGCCGCAAGCGGGGAAGAAAAAGCCGTACCGTGTCGCAGCCGAGAGAAGGAGGGACGATGACCGAGTTCTTCGTCTGGGTGACGACGCGACGGATCAGGGAAGGTTCCCTCGACGACCTCCGCACGGCCTGGGAGCCGCCGGAACCGCCCGAGGGGATGACGCGCGCCTTCGAGTGGGTCGCAGACGACGGCCGGACCGTCGTCGGCGTCTCGCACTGGACAGGCCCCGAGGCGTGCGAGCGCTACAGGGCCTCCGAGGCGGAGGCCGAGCGTCGTGCCCGCATGCGTCCCTACGTCGAGTCCGAGGACTCGCAGACCTACTCGGGCCGGGAGCTGACCATCCCGAGTCGCTGATGAGGGTCGGCCAGGCGGGCGGAGCGAGCCCACGTCGGGTAGAACGACGGCGTGAGGTCGCGACTGTGGCCGTGGCGCCGGCAGGCCGAGACGCCGTCCGCCGAATCCCCTCCCGAGCACGTGGAGCACGAGCCGGAGAGGAGCGCGCCCGCCAAGGCGCCTCCAAGGCAGCCGGCGAGCGCGTTCTCGCGCCCGTACGCGCCCGGCGGTGAGGCCGAGCCGGCGCCCGCGGTCGGGCCGCCCGCCGCGCTCGCCCTCACCGTCGAGGAAGCGAGAGCCGCGATCCGGGCGGCGGGAGGCGACGTCATGCAGGTCGGCTTCCTCGCCCGCGCCTACCAGCGCCAAAGGGAGGAGGAGCCCGAGAGCCGCGAGACGGCCGCGGCGCGCAAGCGCCTCTCCGACCTCGTCGCCAAGCGCCTCAAAGACCGGAAGCTGCTCGAGCCCGACGGCCGCTTCGAGCTCCTCGAGGAGCGTCCGCCGGAAGCGGACAGCGCCTGAGTCGAAACCGGCCTCGCGGCCAGGAGGTCCGCACGGGGTCCGTCCGGACGGCTAGTGGCGGAAGCGGACAGCCGCTGTTTGGCTGAGCTTGATCGACCCAGGAGAAGGTTTGGCCGTCAAGATGCTTCGTCTGTTCGGGGTGGCGGGGGTGCTCGCTCTGGGTGCCCTGCCGGCGCCTGCGCAAGTCGCGGAGTCCTGCACCTACGACGCGGCGACGAACGCCGTGACCGCCGTCATGACGCCGGGCGGCGAGGCGACTCTCGAGATCGTCTCGGGCCAGATCCGCTTCGGCGCGGATCCGCAGCCGTGCGGGGAAGCGACGAACACGAACACCGACTCGATCACCGTCGGCGGCCATGGCGGCTCGGACGAGACGCTCGTGCTCGACCAGCGTCCCAACTTCTTCGGCCCCGGGGCGACCCCGGAGACGAACACGCCGGAGATCGAGATCGCGACGCAGCTCGGTGACGCGACAGACCGCGTGATCGTCTACGGGACGGACGGCGACGACTTCATTGCGGCGGGACAGAGCGGCGTGGCGACGAGCGGCGACGGGGACGTCGACATCACCTTCTCGCCGAACGCCTTCCCGCTCGAGGTGCACCTCCTGAGCGGGAACGACCACTTCGACGCGCGCGGCACCGGCGGCGCCGGCCTCGTCTTCCTCGGCCCGGTAGCCGCGAGCGGCGGCGACGGCGACGAAGCGCTGCTTCGCGGCGGCAACGGCGCGGACACGCTGGACGGCGGTGCCGGCAACGACGAGCTCGAGGGGCTCGAAGGTGACGACGTGCTCGACGGCGGTCCGGGGGTCGACGTCCTCCGTGCGGGCGACGGCGACGACGTCGTGATCGGAGGCCTCGGCGCGGACACCTTCATCGGAGGAGCCGGCGACGACGCCTTCCACGCCGTCGACCTCGAGCCCGACACCTCGCTGAACGGCGGACCCCACGCGACCGGAGACACGGCCTACTACGACGCCGGGGTCGATCCCACTCCCCTGTTCGTCGAGACCCTGATCGAGGGAGACGAAACTCCGCCGATCGTCACCTGCGGGTCCGCCGACGACCTCTGGCACGCGGACGACGTCACGATCGCATGCACGGCCGATGATGCGGAGTCGATGCTTCCCGACCCCGGCGACGAGGCCTTCTCGCTGAGCACGAGCGTGCCGGCGGGGAGCGAGACCGCCGACGCGGCCACGGGCACGCGCGCGGTCTGCAACGGCGCAGCGGTCTGCACGACCGCCGGGCCGGTCGCCGGAAACAAGATCGACCGGAAGGCGCCGAGCAACCCGACGGGCGTGCGAAGCACGGATCACTCGATCGGCGTCTGGTCGCGGGACCGGGACGTCTCGATCGTCTTCGGGGGCGCTTCCGACGGCGGCAGCGGCGTCGACGGGCTCTCCTTCTCGTGGACGACGGCGCCTGCCTCCGACCCGGACGCGTCCAAGGACCTCGAGGAGACGGCGACTGGGCTGACGAGCCCGCGCCTCGGCAACGGACGCTGGTTCCTCCACGTCGCCACTGTCGACGCCGTCGGCAACTGGAGCCAGGCCTCTCACCACGGGCCGTACCTCGTCGACGTCACGCGACCGACGGTGCGGACGCTGCCGGCGTCGCCGCAGGCCGGCCAGCCCGTACGCCTCCGCTACAGGACCGCGGACAACAACGACCGGACGCGCGAGCGGATCACGGTCGCCCGCTCCGGCTCGGTGATCGCCTCGTGGACGCGCCGAATGGCCGTCGCCCGGCTCTCTGAGATCCAGTCGGTGAGCTGGACTCCGAGGCGCCGTGGCCGGTACACGTTCTGCGTCCGCGCCTGGGACCCCGCCGGGAACGCCCGCCGGGACTGCCGCACGATCAGGTAGCGGAAAACGGCAAGCGGCAGCTGACCCGAGGGGGCAGGCGGACGCCTCACGCTGCCCTGCCGGCCTTAGGCCGGGTGGAAAGGTATCGCGGCGACGACGGGACTACGGCCCGTCGGGGAGGCCCATTGCGCTCAGGCTCGCGACGACAAGCGCGACCATGACCAGAAGAATCTGCAAAGAAGCCCGGCTCACTGCTGGCTCACCTCCTTTCCGATGTTGGATCAGAAGCGGAAGTCCTGCAGCGCCTCGACGGCGCGCTCGTAGAGCTGAATCGCTGTTTCCTTGTCGCCGCGGCGGACTGCCAACTCGGCCTGCGCGGTCCACGCCGCCGCCCGGTGGCTCGCGGACGACAGCTGCTCGAAGCTCGCCTCGGCGGCCTTGAACTTCTGTTCGGCCTCGTCCAGCCGGCCCTGTTCGAGCAGCGAGCGGCCGAGCACGAGCTGCGCGTTTCCGATCTCGTCGATGAAGTCGATCCTCCCGGCCAGAAGATCGAGGGCGTGGCTCGCCTGCTGCTCGGCGAGCTCGACCTGACCCGTGCGGAGATGGACCTGCGCAAGCGACGAGACCGCCTGCGCAGCGTCGGCGTCGCTTCCTACCTCCAGCGCCACGCCAAACGCCTGCTTGAAGAGCGGAATCGACGCCTCCGCCTTGCCGAGCAGGAAGGTGAGCACTCCCAGGGTCGTGAGCAGCTTGCCCGTGTTGGCGCGGTCCTCGATCTCCTCGTAGAGGACCTTCGCCCGCTCGGCGTACTTCCGTGCGGCGACCCACTGCCCACGGCGCTCGGCCACGAGCGCCCCGAGGAAGTAGGCGTCGGCCGTCGCCCGCCGGTCGTCGAGCGCCTCGGCGAGCTCGAGCGCCCGCTCGACGTCCTCGCGAGCCGCCTCCCAGTCGCGCTGCCGGCGATAGCAGCGCGAGCGCCAGCCGAAGATCCGCGAGCGGAGGCGGTCGCACGGGATGCCCGAGTCCTCGGCGAGCTCGAGCGCCTGCGTGAAGAGCGCCATCGCCGTCGTCACGGAGGCCATCCGGTACCGGCAGCAGCCGAGGCGGAAGAGCACCTCGGCCCGGTCGACGTCGGAGAACGACGGCGCCTCGACGATCTCACGGGCGCGGGCCAGGAGCGGCAGCGCCTCGCGCATCTCGCCGATGTACATTCGCGCCCACGACTCGGCGAGGAGCGCGCGCAGCTCGAGGTCCGCAGCCGCGTCGGGCGGCAGCCCGTCGGAGATGCCTGCGAGGATCGTGATCGCCTCGCCGTACTCGTGCGCCTCGACGGCGGCCTCGCCTCGGACGACGACGCTCTCGAGCCGGTCGCGCTCGCGGGTGTCGACGCCTTTGGCCAGGTACTGCGGGTCGACGCCGACACGCTCGGCCAGCCAGCGGAGCGTCTCGTCGGACGGACGCAGCCGGTCGCGCTCGATCTGGCTGACGTACTGCTTCGAGAAGCGGCTCTCGGCGAGCTCCGACTGGGTCAGGCCGGCGGCGATGCGAGCCTGGCGCAGACGCTGCCCCAGGGTGGGCGGAACGTCCGGGGTGGCGGTGACCGCTTCCTGGGTCGTCACTGTCCGGTCAAGCATACGAGTCTTTGATCCACTTGACAATCCCCCTTGACTTCCACGTGGATCCCTTTATAGTCCCGAACGATCTCGCCCTCGGGAAACCCGATCCCGAGTGATGCCTGGCATATCGCGAGAGCTGGCCCGGAGACTCAGGCTTGGGCCGCAGAAGCCGAGTCTCCGGGTCGCGTTTTGCTCGCGCTCAAATATCACGTTCCGGGCGGCGAAGACAAGTGGTCCCTTTCGGCCGGTAGTCTCCTTCGCGACAGCCGAGGAAGGAGCGTCGCATGCCCTACGAGGTCCCAGCTCTCCCCTACGACTACGCCGCGCTCGAGCCGCACATCGACGAGCAGACGATGCGGATCCACCACGACAAGCACCACCAGGCCTACGTGGACAAGGTCAACGCCGCGCTCGAGGGGACGGAGTGGGCCGAC
>JAICGP010000114.1 GCA_025923055.1 Thermoleophilia bacterium | reverse complement strand
CGACCGCCGCGCCGATGCCGGCGCCGACGATCGCCATCTCCGAGATCGGCGTGTTCCGCACGCGCTCGGGGCCGAACTCCTCGAGCATGCCCTGCGTGACGCCCATGGAGCCGCCCATCTCGGCGATGTCCTCGCCCATGATGAAGACGTCGTCGTCGCGCCGCATCGCCTCGCTCATGGCGTCGCGGATCGCCTCGCGGTAGGTGACCTCGCCCATCTACACGTAGACGTTCTTGAGGGCGTCCTCGGGCTTCGGGTCGGTTCCCTTCTTGGCGAACTCGACCGAGTCCTCGGCGATGCGCGCCGCCTCGGCGTCCATCTCCTCGTACTCGCCGTCGGAGATCTCGAGGCGCGCGCGCAGCAGGTCGATCGGGTCGCGCGTCTGCCGCAGCTCGTGGATCTCCTCCTTCGGCCGGTACACCTGGGGATCGCCGACGTAGTGCCCCGAGAGGCGGACGCAGTCCGCGACGAGGAAGACCGGGCCCTTGCCGTCGCGGGCGTGCTTGAGCGCCTTCTTCGAGGCCTCGTAGACGGCCTCGACGTCCTGGCCGTCCACCGTCATGGCGGCCATGTCGAACGCCTCGGCGCGCTTGGCCATGTCTTCGAGCGGAAGGTGCTGCTTCGCCGGCGTCGACTCCGCATAGCGATTGTGCTCGCAGACGAAGAGTGCAGGCACGCGCCAGAGCTGCGCGAGGTTGAGCGACTCGTGGAAGGTGCCGATGTTCGTGGCGCCGTCGCCGAAGAACGCGACCGCGACGCGCGGCTCGCCGCGCAGCTTGAAGGCGAGCGCCGAGCCGACGATAGCGGGCAACCCGCCGCCGACGACCGCGTTCGCGCCCAGGTTGCCGCGCTCCATGTCGTAAAGGTGCATGGAACCCCCGTAGCCGTGGCTGCAGCCCTCGACCTTGCCGTAGAGCTCGGCCATGACCTCGTTCGGGTGCGTGCCCTTCGCGATCGTATGGCCGTGGGCTCGGTGCGTGGAGGCGATCACGTCGCCCTCCTCGAGCGCGCGGCAGACGCCCACTGCGACCGCTTCCTGCCCGACCGCGACGTGGAGGAAGCCGGGCAGCTCGCCGGCCCGAAAGCGCTCCTCGACCTTCTCCTCGAAGCGCCGGATCAGGAGCATCTCCCGGAGGAACTCCTTCAGGCGCTCCGCGGGCACCGTCTGCCCCTTTTCCTCAAGCGTTGCCAAAGTCACGACAAGCTAGCAGAGGGAATAATGCCGGGCGGATGGCGCTCGCAGACCGGGTCGACGAGATCGTGCGCGGGCTTCCGCGCGGCTGGGAGCGCGCCCGCCTCGAGCTCACCATGGAGGAGCCCGAGGACGCCGACCGCGCTGCGCTCATCCTCGCTCCGGCCACCCCGGGCCGCTCCGGGAGGGCGTTCACGGTCTACGTCCACGGCGGCACGCGGCGGCTCGCCCCGACGCCGGAGCTCGTCCGCCGGATCGTCGCGCGGCTCGACTCGGAGGGGATCCGGGCCCGCGTACGCCTGGCGGGACACGAGGCGGGAGACGCCGCGGCGCCCGAGGCCGCCCCGGGCCCCGAGGAGCGCCGCTCCCTGTCGGCCTCCTGGGATGCGCTCGTCCAGCGGCTTCCTCCCGACTGGACCGACCTCTACGCCGAGGTCGAGCTCGACTCGACCGACTACCTCGAGCGGGCCGCGCTCCTGCTCGCGCCCGTCAACCCGGCCCGCTACGGCGGCACGACCGGTCTTCGCTTCCGGTGCGCCAGGCGCGGAGGGTACGGCGCCGCAGCGGCCATGACGCGGCGGACCCTCGAGCGGCTCGACGAGGAGGGCATCACCGGCCGCGTTCGCATCCTGCGCGTCCTCTCGGACACGAGCCCGGCGTTCACGCAGGGCCCGGTCTGGCGCATCGGCGGCCGCTCCGTATGACGGAGGACCAGGTCTCCTGGAAGGCGATCGAGCGCGACGCCGTCGTCGTCTCCTCGGACGGCGAGAAGGCCGGCCGGGTCGCCGAGGTCGCCGGCGACCCGGACGCCGACATCTTCAACGGCCTCGTCCTCAGCCTCGGGGCGCTGAGCGGCAACCGCTACCTGCCCGCGGAGCGCGTGCGCGGCATCTGGCCCGACCGGGTGGAGGTCGACGCGACCGCCGCCGAGCTCGAGCGCCTCCAGGACTACGAGGAGCCCGTGGCCGGCCGCATCGTCGCCGACGAGAGCTTCCTCACCCGCTTGCGCCGCCGCTTCGGGCGCTGAGACCGGCCCGGCGGCGGGCGAGCCCCACCTGGACGGGAACCAGCGGGAAGACTGCGAGCTCGCGGAGGAGCAGGCGCGGCGACCACGGCGTGCGCGCCGAGACGACGGAGAGGCGGACGTCCGGGAGCAGGGCGCGGAAGAGGACGCGCGCCCGGAAGCGGTGCCACCAGGAGGTGACGACGACGACGTCCCGAACGGCCAGCTCGCGGACGTGGACGGCGGCGTTCGCGGCGTTCTCGGCGGTGACGCGCGCGTCGAGGTCGCAGAGCAGCTCGCACTCGAGTCCCGACCAGGCCCGCCGCATCAGCTCGGCCTCGGCGAGGAACGGTGAACGGCGCGAGCTGCCGGAGAGCAGCACGGCATCGCCGTCCGCGGCGACTCGCGTCGCGTGGGCGAGCCGGGCGGCGCAGATCGGGTGCAGCCCGTCGCCGTTCCCAGCCGAGTAGCCGAGGACGACGACGAGGCGCCGCGCCGGCCTCATGAACGCAACTCGGCGCCGAAGCGCTCGGCCAGCGCCGTCACGATGCGCTCGCGCAGCACGCGGGCATCCTCGTCCGAGAGCGTCCGCTCGGGCGAGAGGAAGGCGACGTGGAGCGCCACCGACTTCTTCCCTGCGGGGATCGGGTCGCCCCGGTAGACGTCGAAGACGCGGGCCTCGTGGAGCTCGCGGCCGACCGCCTCACGGGCCGCCGCGACGAGCTCGCCGGCGAGCACCTCCTCGTCCACGACGAACGCCAGGTCCTGGCGAAGCGCCGGGTAGGAGATGACGTCCTCGTACACGACGTGCTCCCGCGCCTGGGCGAAGAGGGTCGGCAGGTCGAGCTCGAGCGCGCCCCAGGAGCCCTCGAGAAGCGTCGGGTGGAGCTCGCCGACCCAGCCTGCCTCGAGCCGCGCGGCCTTGCCGGGGTGAAGGAACTGCTCGCTGGTCCGCTCCGGGCGCGGCTCGATCCTCAGCGCGCCGTAGAGCGTCTCGAGGGCGCCCTTCGCGCGCGCGTAGCCGCCCGCGGCCACGGCCCCGACGTGCCAGCGCTCGTCCGGCAGCTCGTCGCCGGACGGGAGGTAGACGCGCGCCACCTCGAAGAGCGCGACGTCCTCGTTCCCCACGTTGACGTTGTGACGGGCCGCGCGCACGAGCCCCTCGAGGAGCGTCGTCCGCAGGACGGCGTGCTCCGACGTGAGCGGATCGGGGAGCCGCAGGGCGCCCGGATGCGGGTCGCTGCCTGCGAGGCTGAGCGTGTAGACCTCCGAGAACCCCGCGCCGACGAGCGAGTCCTCGACGAGCCGCCGGAGCCGCTGGTCCCGGCTGAGACGCCCGTCCATCGCGCTGCGCAGCGGGAGCGTGAAGGGGATCTTCTCGAGCCCGTGGACGCGCGCCACCTCCTCGACGAGGTCGATCTCGCGCGTCGTGTCCCGAGCCCGCCAGGTCGGCACGGTCACCTCCCAGCCCCGGGCAACCTCGTAGCCGAGCGCGACGAGCGCGTCCTTCTGCTCCTGCTCGGGGATCTCGACGCCGACGATCCGGTTCGCCCGCTCGGGCCGGAAGGAGACCACCGGGCGCTCGGGCAGGTCGCCCCTGACGTCGGTGTCGCCGGTCCAGCGCGCGCCGGCGAGCTCGAGGAGCAGCTCCGTCGCCAGGCGGGCTGCGTGCGGCGCCAGGTACGGGTCGACCCCCTTCTCCCAGCGGTTCGAGCCCTCGGTGCGGAGGGAGTGGCGCTCCGAGCTCCAGAGGATCGTGCCCGGCTCGAAGTTCGCCGCCTCGAGGAGGACGGAGGTCGTGCCGTCGGCGACCTCGGTGTCGAGCCCGCCCATGATCCCGGCGAAGGCGATCGCCCGCTCGGCGTCGGCGATCACGAGGTCGGCCGGGTCGAGCTTCCGCAGGACGCCGTCGAGACTCGTGAACTCCTCGCCCGGGCGCGCGCGGCGGACGACGATGCGCCCGCCGCCGAGCGTGTCGAAGTCGAACGCGTGCAGCGGGTTCCCGAGCGCGAGCATGGCGTAGTTGGTTACGTCGACGACGTTCGAGATGGGCCGCATCCCGGCCGCCGTGATGCGCGACTTCAGCCAGGCCGGCGAGGGGCCGACGCGGACGTCGCGGAAGAGGCAGCCGATGTAGCGGGGGCAGCCCTCGAAGTCCTCCACGACGACGGCAGGCGTCTCCTCGCCGGTCGGCTCGCGCTCCGCGCCGGGCATGAGGCGGAGCTCTCCCCCGAAGAGCGCCGCCACCTCGCGCGCGATCCCGTACACCGAGAGGCAGTCGGGCCGGTTGCGGGTCACCTCGATCTCGAGCACCTCGTCGCCGAGCGGAAGGACGTCGCCGAGCGGCGTCCCGGGCTCCCATGCCTCCGGCAGGACGAGGATCCCGGTGTGGTCCTCGCCGATCGTCAGCTCCTTCTCGGAGAGGATCATGCCGTCGGAGACGGCGCCGCGGAGCTTCGCGCGCTCGAGCGTCCGCCCGTCGGGCAGGACGGCACCGGGCAGCGCCACCGCGACGGTGGCGCCGGCGCCGAAGTTCCAGGCGCCGCAGACGATCTGGCGCGGCTCGGCCTCCCCCACGTCCACGCGGCAGAGCTGCAGCCGGTCCGCGTTCGGGTGCTTGCCCGCCTCGAGCACCCGACCGACGCGGTAGAGCCCGAGGTTGCCGTCCACGTCGGCGACCCCGCGGCGCGAGACGCGCTCGACCTCGCCGGTGGCGATGGCGAGCCGGTCGGCGATCTCGGCCGTGGTCGCGTCGACCTCGACGTACTCGCGGAGCCAGGAGACCGGGACCTTCATCTAGGCGGACACTAGAACTGGCTCAGGAGGCGGAGGTCGTTCTCCCACAGCATTCCCAGCGCGGGGAGGCCGTGGCGGAGCATGGCCACGCGCTCGAGGCCCATCCCGAAGGCGAAGCCGCTCCACTCCTCGGGATCGAGGCCGACGAACTCGAAGAGCGCCGGGTCGACCATCCCGGAGCCGGCGATCTCGATCCAGCCCGAGAAGCGGCACACGTGGCAGCCCACGCCGTCGCAGAGGAAGCACGACACGTCGGGCTCGAGAGAGGGCTCGGTGAAGGGAAAGTCGTGCGTGCGGAAGCGCATCTCGCGCTCCTCGCCGAAGAGCGCGCGCATCATGTGGAGGAGCGTCCCCTTCAGGTCGCCCATCGTGATGCCGCGGTCGATCGCCAGGCCCTCGACCTGGTGGAAGACGGGCGTGTGCGTGGCGTCGGGCGTGTCGCGCCGGTAGACACGCCCGAGCGAGACCATGTAGATCGGGGGCGGCTGCTGCTCCATCACGCGGATCTGCGACGGCGAGGTCTCGGTGCGGAGGAGCACGTCGCCGTTCAGGAAGACCGACTGGAGCGGCGAGCGCGCGGGGTGGTCGGCCGGGAAGTTGAGCCCGTCGAAGTTGTAGTGCGTCGTCTCGACCTCGCGGCCGTCCACGACGCTGTAGCCGAGGCCGAGGAAGACGTCCTCCACCTCGCGCCGGATCTGCGTGATGAGGTGGAGGTGCCCGCGGGGCCTCGCCTGGCCCGGCAGCGTCACGTCGAGGACCTCCTCGGTGAGGCGGCGGTCGAGGTCTTCGCGCTCCAGCTCGCCCCGGCGAACGGCCACCTGCTCCTCGAGCTCCTCGCGGAGCGAGTTGAGGATCCGGCCGGTCTCGGGGTCGCGGACCTCGCGGAGCGCCTGCTTCAGCTCGCTCTTGCGCCCCAGGTAGCGAACGCGCGCCTCATCGAGCTCGGAGAGGGTCGAGGCGCCCGCAATGGCGCTTCGCGCCTCGTTTTCGAGCGCCTTCGGATCCACGGGGCGAGCGTATCATCGGGCCGATGAGCTCCTACGACGCGATCGCGGAGCTGTACGACCCCTGGAGCCGCAGCGTCACCGAGGACGTCGACTTCTACGTGGCCGAGGCGCGGAGGGCGGGTGGGCCGGTGGTCGAGCTCGGCGTCGGGACGGGACGGATCGCCGTCCCGGTCGCGGCGGCGGGCGTCCCGGTGATCGGCGTCGACTCGTCTGCGGGGATGCTCGAGGTCTGCCGCCGCCGAGCGGCGAAGGCGGGTGTCGAGCGCCTGCTCGACCTACGGCTTGGAGACCTGCGCGACCCGCCCGTCGAGGAGCGGGTCCGGCTCGTGACCTCGCCCTTCCGCGCGCTGCTCCACCTCGACACCGACGCCGACCGCCGTGCGGCCCTCGCGTCAGCGCACAGGCTTCTCGTGCCGGGCGGCCGCCTCGTGTTCGACGTCTTCGCGCCGAGCCGCGCGGACGTCGAGGAGACGCATGGCCGCTGGCTGGAGCGGGAGCCCGGCATCTGGGAGCGCGCCGACTGGGACGTCGAGCGCCGCGTCCTCACGCTCCACGTGCGGGGGCGCGACTCCGAGGCCGCGATGCACCTCTCGTGGCTCCCCGTAGACGAGTGGCGCGCGCTCCTCGAAGCGACGGGCTTCGAGGTCGTCGCCTGCTACGGCTGGTTCGACCTCCGGCCATGGGCCGGCGGCGAGGACACCGTCTGGCTCGCCCGCCGTCCCTAGCGGCCACGTCAGGTGCCTGGCACCGGACGTGTCCGCCGGAGCCCCGGCCGCCGACAACCGCATGACGCGTGCCGGGGCCCGGCCGCGCCTTCCCGGGCGCATGTCGCGGAAGGCCGTGCCCTGCCCGGACGCGTCAGGTGCCTGGCACCGGACGTGGCTCCGGGAGACCTGCCTACTCGCCCCAGCCGGGGTGCGGGCCGCGGCGGCCGGGCTCGCTGTGCCAGTACTCGCGGAGGGCCGCGCAGCGGCCGTCCGGGGCGAAACGAAGGAGGAGGCAGCCGGGCAGGGTGACCTCCTCCCCGTCGTCGCGCATGGTCGCCCACCACTCGACCACGACGCGGTCGCCGGCCACGATCGGCGCGCCCATGCGGACGTCGGCGTCCTCCTGCGTGGAGGTCGCCCGCTCCCAGTAGGCGCGGATCGCGTCGGAGCCGACGCTCGGCTCGCGGAAGGGGCTGGAGCGGTACTCCGCGTCCTCGGTGAACAGGGCGACGACGGCGTCGGCGTCCCGCTCGCGCCAGGCGCGGCCGTACGCGTCCACCCAGGCCTGCACGTTCATCGCCTCCGCCTCCATTCGTAGAGCGCGATCGCTCCCGCGACCGCAACGTTCAGGGACTCGGCCCGACCAGCCTGCGGGATCGTGACGCGCCCCTCGCACCCGGCGAGGACGTCGTCCGGCAGACCCACGCGCTCGGCGCCGAGGACGAACGTCGTCGGCGGCGGAAGATCGAGCTCCGGCAGCGGCGTTCCTCCCTGGGGGACGAGCGCCAGGCGCGGCGCCGGCGCCTCCGCGAACGGAGCCAGCGGCACGCGGAAGATCGCACCGGCCGACGCGCGCACCGCCTTCGGCCCGGTCGGGTCGGCGCAGCCGGGCGAGAGCGCCACGAAGGCCGGGCCGAGCGCGTCTGCCGCCCGCACCAGCGTGCCGAGGTTCCCCGGGTCCCCCACGCGCCAGAGCGCGAGCCCCACGGGGCGCTCGACGCCGCGCGGCAGGTCGGCCCGCCGAAAGACGGCGACGACCCGGCCCGGGTGCGGCAGGGTCGAGAGCCCGGCCAGGAGCTCCGGAGCGACCTCCTCCGCCCTGCTCAGCCGGCCCTCGAGCGCCGGCCGCTCCGCGTCCACGAGCGCCTCCACGGGCTCGAGGCCGGCGTCGAGGCCCGCGGCCACGAGGTCCTCGCCCTCGCAGGCGAAGAGCCCGAGCTTCTCCCGCTGCCGCCGCGACTCGAGCTTGCGCACGAGCTTGAGGCGCGGGTTCGCGGCCGACGTGATCAGCGCGAGGCGCCTAGAGCGCGGCCTTCGCCCGCTCCGCGATCTTGGCGAACGCGGCCGGGTCGGAGACGGCGAGATCGGCGAGCGTCTTGCGGTCGAGCTCGATGTTCGCCTTCCGGCAGCCGGCGACGAACTGGTTGTACGAGAGGCCCTCGGCCCTGGCGGCCGCGTTGATGCGCACGATCCAGAGCCGGCGGAAGACGCGCTTCCGGCGCTTGCGGTCGCGGTAGGCGTGGTTGTCGGCCTTCTGGACGGCCTCCTTCGCCTTGCGGTACGAGACCGAGCTCTGGCCCACGTAGCCCTTGGCGCGGTCGAGGACCTTGCGGCGCTTCTTGCGCGCGTGAACGGATCGCTTGACGCGAGGCATGCTCTCCCTCCTCTTCCCGCTACCGCCCGAGCAGGCGCTTCACGTCGCGGACGTCGGTCTCGTCCACGGCGTTGTCGCGGCGGAAGCCGCGCCGCCTCTTGGCGCTCTTCTTCTCGAGATTGTGGCTCTGCATGGCGTGGCGCCGCAGCACGCGG
>JAICGP010000113.1 GCA_025923055.1 Thermoleophilia bacterium | reverse complement strand
GTCGCTCGCACGCCACGGCTTCCGCCGCCTGCTCTTCCTGAACGGGCACGGCTCGAACCAGAACTTCGTCGAGGCGGCGGCGCGGCTCGTCAACGTCGAGCATCCGGACGTGCTCGCGGCGGCCGCGTTCTACCTCTCGGGGCGCCGGTCGCTGCAGCGCGTCGAGGAGCTCCGCGACTCGGACCGCGGCGGCATGGCGCACGCGTGCGAGCTCGAGACGTCCATCTACCTCGCCATCGACCCGGACGCCGTCGACATGGACAAGGCGGTCGACGAGCGCGGTTTCCCGGCCGGCGAGCACGCGTTCATGGACTGGGCCGACGGGCCGCTCAAGGTGATGCCGTGGTGGTCGTCCTTCTCGGCCACCGGCGTGCAGGGCGACGCCACGAAGGCCACCGCCGAGAAGGGCGAGGCGCTCCTGGAGGCGGCCGTCGACGAATGCGTCGGCTTCGTCCGCGAGCTGCTCGCCATGCCGCTCCCCGCGCGCCGGGAGCCGCGGGAGACGCCGTGACCCCGCCTCCCATCCCGCTCCTGCGTGTCGCAGGCTCCCACGCCGAGGTGGGGCGGCAGATCGGCGCCGCGACCAGGGATGTGATCCGACGGGCCGTGGATGCGACGCCCGTGGACCCCTCGCTCGTGGAGCTCTACCGCGTCGTGACGCTCGAGCACCTCCCGTGGGTCGTGGAGGAGCTGGACGGGGCGGCGGCCAGCGCCGGCGTCGACCCTCTCGCCCTCTTCGCCGCGTCCATCGAGGAGCTCGCGCCCGCGGAGGCCCCCACCGGCTGCAGCGACCTCGTCGTGATCGGCGACCGCACAGCGGACGGCCACCTGCTCGTCGCCCACAACAACGATCTCTACGCCGAGGACGAGCGCGACGTCGTCGCGCTCGAGTGGCGCGTGCCCGGCGAGCCGGTCGTGTTCACGCTCGGGATCGGCCCGTGGCTCAGCGTCGGCTGGAACGACGCCGGCCTCTCCGTGACCGGCAACGAGCTCTCTCCGAACGACGAGCGGGTGGGCATCCCGCGGTTGCTCCAGATGCGCGACGTGCTCACGCGCCGCACGCTGGCCGAGGCTGTCGACGCCGTCCTCCATCCCGCGCGGGCCTCGTCCTACAACTGGGTGTTCGCCCACCGCGAGGACGGCGCGCTCAACGTCGAGGGCTCCGCGACGCAGGCGGGCTTCGACGACGCCGGCTCCGACGGGTTCATCGCCCACACGAACCACTACGCGCACGAGGACATGCGGGGCTTCGAGAGCTCCGCCCACGTCGCCGACTCGACTGCGCGGCTGGAGCGCGCGCGGGAGCTCGCCGCCGCCGACGGCCTCACCGTGGACGTGCTCCGCGCGGCGCTCGCCGACCACGAGGCGCTCTGCCGCCACGGCGAGGGAGCCAAGGTCGTGAAGACGGTATTCTGGTGCGTCGCCGACGTGACCGCCGGCGAGGTGACGTACGGCCGCGGGAATCCCTGCGACTCGGTAGCCCAGACCTACAGGTTCGTGGCGTGAGGGGGGCGAGCCTGCTGGCGCCGCCCCTACCCGAGGGCGGCACGATCGGCGTCCCCGCCCCCGCCAGCCCGTACGTCAGCCGCTCGGACGTGCTGCGCGGCGTCGAGTGGTGGGAGTCCCAGGGCTACCGCGTCAAGCTCGCGCCGGGCGCCCTCGATCGCGACGACTACGTCGCCGGCGACCCGGCCCGGCGGGGGGCCGACTTGACCGCCATGTTCGCCGACCCGGAGGTCGACGTCGTCCACTGCCTCCAGGGCGGCTTCGGCTCGGCTCAGGCGATCCCGTACGTCGACTTCGACGTCGTCGCGGCGAACCCGAAGCCGTTCGTCGGCTTCTCCGACATCACGGCGCTCCACGTGGCGCTTCGGCGCCGCATCGGGCTGGCGACGTTCTACGGGCCCGGCCTCACGGGGGTCGGCGACCCCGAGACGACCGCCTTCACGCGGGAGCGCCTGCTCGCCGTCCTGCGCGGCGGCGGCGCCGGCCCGGTGCCGCCCAACCCGGACGACCCGTACACGAGGACGCTGCGGGGCGGGACCGTCACGGCGCCGCTCGCGGGCGGCTGCCTCTGGCTCCTCCTGCACACGATGGGGACGCCCTGGGAGGTCGATATCGACGGCGCGATCTTCTTCTTCGAGGACTACGACGCGCCGCCCTGGTACGTGGACGGGATGCTGACCCAGCTTGGCCACGCCGGCAAACTCCGGACCGTCCGCGGAGTCGTAGTTGGAGACATGGAGAAGTGCGACTGGCGCGAAAATAGGCCCGAGTGGCCAAGAACCAGGTCCATTGAGGACGTGCTGGAGCACCATCTGGAGCCGCTCGGCGTGCCCGTGGTATACAAGCTTCCCTTGGGGCACGGGAAGCATCTCGCGACGATTCCGCTCGGCGTCACCGCCACGCTCGACGCCGACGCGCGCACGCTGACCATCGAGTCGCCCGGGCTCAGAACGGGGGGAGAGGGAGAATGAGATGACGAAGCGCGTGCTGTGGATGCTCGCGCTCCTCGCGCTCGTCCTGGCGGCCGCGGGATGCGGCGGCTCCGACGACGAGGGCGAGGGGACGCGGACCGGAACGGGGACGACCGAAGACGGCGAAGGGGAGGTCGTCAAGGGGGGCATCCTCCGCATCGGGACGACCGGCGAGATCGACTCCATCAACCCGTTCGTGGCGTTCAACTCGGAGTCGTACCAGGCCTTCGTCATCGAGTACCCGCTGCTCGTCCAGTACAGCCCCGAGTTCGAATGGGAGGGCGACTGGGCGGAGAGTTGGGAGACCTCCGAGGACGGCCTCACGTGGACCTTCCACCTCAGGGAGGGCTCCTGGTCGGACGGGACCCCGCTCACGGCCGAGGACGCCGTGTGGACGGGCGAAACGGTTCTCAAGTACGCCGACGGCCCCACCTCGATCCTCGCGCCGTTCCTCTCGCACGTGAAGAGCCTCGAGGCGCCCGACCCGCAGACGCTCTTGATCACGTACGAGCGGCCGGTCGGCAACGTGCTGCCGCAGCTCCAGCAGTTCTTCATCCTCCCGAAGCACGTCTGGGAGCAGCACGTCGGGAGCAACGGGAAGGGCTTGAAGCAGTTCAACCCGCAGGACGACCTGCCGGTCGTCGGCGCCGGGCCCTTCGTGATCACGAAGTTCGACAAGAAGGGCACGACGATCTTCGAGAAGAACCCGAGCTACTACGGGCCCGAGCCGAACGTCGACGCCGTCGGCTACCAGCACTTCGAGAACGAGGACGCGCTGCTCGCCGCCTTCGACGCCGGCGAGCTCGACTTCCTCGAGGAGGTGCCGTCGAACGCCGTCGCGCAGCTCGAGCAGCAGGACGACGCCGTCGTCAGCAAGGTCCCCTCCACCCAGATCCAGAACGTCATCTTCAACTCGAATCCCGACAAGCCGCGGAACCGCGAGCTCCTCGACCCGCAGGTGCGCGAGGCGATGGAGTACGCGATCGACCGCGAGGAGATCGCCGAGGTCGTCTTCGGCGGGAATGCCGAGCCGGTCGCGAGCATCGTCGCGCCGCTGACCGGCGAGTGGATGAACCCCGAGATCGAGCCGCTTCCGTTCGACACCGACGAGGCGAACCGGATCCTCGACGAGGCGGGCTACGAGCGCGGCTCCGACGGGATACGCGTCGACGACGAGGGCCAGAAGATGGCCTACGAGGTCATCACTCCCACCGGCGTGCAGGGCGTCCAGCGCGAGTTCGAGATCATGAAGAACGGCTTCGACGAGATCGGTATCCGGATCACGCCGAAGGCCCTGGACGACACGACCGCGTTCGAGGAGATCCTCAAGCCCGACAACAAGTACGAGTCGTTCGACATGGCCATGTGGAGCTGGGTCGGGTATCTCGACCCGGACTTCGTCCTCTCCGTGACGACGTGCGACCAGTGGGGCGGATGGAGCGACACCGGCTACTGCAACGAGGAGTACGACCGCCTGTACCAGCAGCAGGGCGTCACGGTCGACCAGGAGGAGCGGAAGCAGATCGTCTGGGAGATGCAGGAGATCCACCAGCGCGACCGGCCGTACATCCACCTGGTCGCCGTCGAGTACATCACGGTCTCCAAGTCCAATTGGACCGGGTTCCATCCGGACCTGATCGCGTACTCGAAGCTGCCGTGGACGGACCCGCACAGGACGTCGGAATAGCGACAGGCTGACACCGGAAAGCGGCGCGGAAGAGCCGGAGGCCAGTGAGGGGGATCGACTACGTCGTCAAGCGAACCGTGTTCGCGTTGATGACGGTGCTCGTCGCGATCACGCTGAACTTCGTCATCTTCCGCGCCGCGCCCGGCGACGCGACCTCGTCGCTCGCCAAGTGCCGGAACTGCACGCCGGAGTTCCGGGAGGCGCTCCGCGAGGAGCTCGGCCTCGACAAGCCAAAGCTCGAGCAGTATTGGATCTACCTCAAGGACCTGGCCCACGGGGACCTCGGCGACTCCTTCGTCACCCGACAGCCGGTCTGGCAGGAGCTGAAGCAGCCGATCCTCAACACGCTGCCGATGGTCGGCCTCGGCTACCTGATCTCGATCGTCCTGGGCGTCCTCGTGGGGGTGGTGGCCGCCTGGCGGCGCGGCACGTTCCTCGACTGGGGCGGCGTCTCGACGGCGCTCTTCTTCTACTCCATGCCGCAGCAGTGGCTCGGACTCATGCTGCTCATCCTGCTCGGCGGCGTCCTGCCGGCGTCGGGGGTCAGCGACCCGTTCATCGACTTCCTCGACCCCTCTTGGTGGGAGGTCGTCATCGATCGCCTCGAGCACATGATCCTGCCGGCGGCGACCCTGGGACTCGTCCTCTACGGCCAGTACGCGCTCATCGTCCGCTCGTCGATGATCGAGGCGCTCGGCGAGGACTACATCATGACGGCGCGCGCGAAGGGCCTCTCGAGCTGGGGGATCGTGCGCAAGCACGCGCTCCGCACCTCGCTCCTCCCCATCGCCACGCTCGTCGCGCTCACGTTCGGCTACATCATCGGCGGCGACATCCTCGTCGAGGCCGTCTTCTCCTACCCGGGCATCGGCCTCGCCACCTACGAGGCGGTCTTCGACCGCGACTACCCCATGCTCCAGGGCGCGTTCCTCCTGCTCACGCTCTCGGTGATCCTCGCCAACCTCGTCGCCGACCTCCTCTACTTCAAGCTCGACCCGAGGGTGACCGGATGACGGGCACGGCGCCCGTCCTCGCCGACGAGCAGGATCTCGAGGCACCCCCGCCACGCCGCGGCTCGTTCGTGTGGTCGGTGATCAAGGGGCAGCCGCAGGCGACGATCGGCGCCCTCGTCCTCCTCGCCTTCGTGCTGGTCGCCCTGTTCGCACCGGTGATCGCCCCGTACGACCCCCGCGAGAAGGTGGGCGACGTCTTCGAGGCGCCGTCGAGTGAGCACTGGCTGGGCCTCGACGACGGCGGCTTCGACATGCTGAGCCTGATGATCTACGGCGCCCGCGTGTCGTTGATCGTGGGCTTCGCGGCCGCGCTCGTGGCGATGCTAATCGGCGGGACCGTCGGCCTGCTCTCCGGCTACTTCGGGGGCAAGACGGACACCGTGCTCATGCGCATGACCGACTACTTCATCGTGATCCCCGACATCCCGCTCATGCTCGTCGTCGCGGCGATCTGGGGGCGCAGCCTGACGAACATCATCCTCATCATCGGGGTCATTTACTGGACGACGACGGCGCGCGTGATCCGCTCGCAGGTGCTGAGCGTGCGGGAGCGGGTGTACGTCCAGCGGACGCGGGCGCTCGGCGCCGGGCACTGGCGCATCCTCTCCCGCCACGTCCTGCCCCAGGTTGCGCCGCTCCTCGTCGCCATCACGGTGCTGTCGGTCGCCGTGGCGATCTTCGCCGAGACGGCGATCGCCTTCCTGGGCCTCGGCGACCCGACCCTCATCTCGTGGGGGAAGCTGATCGAGAACGCCTTCTCGCGGAGCGCGATCTCCGTGGACGCCTGGTGGGCGATCGTCCCGCCCGGCCTCGCCGTCGTGGCCGTCGTTCTCGCGTGCACGATGCTCGGCCGCTCGCTCGAGGACGCGCTCAACCCCCGCCTGCGCGTCGGGCACCTGTCCGTGCGCCGCTTCCGCGTCCGCGAGGTCGAAGGGAAGTCGCTGTGAGCCTCCTCGAGGTCAAGGATCTCCACATCTGGTTCGACCTGGAGCGCGGCGGCGAGCTCCACGCCGTCCAGGGCGTGACGTTCGAGCTCGCGGCCGGCGAGCGCTTCGGGCTCGTCGGGGAGTCCGGTTGCGGGAAGACGACGACGATCCTCGCCCTCATGGGGCTCCTGCCCCCGAGCGCGTCCGTCTCCGGGCAAGTGCTGCTCGACGGCGTCAACGTCCTCGCGCGCGGGGAACGGAGCGTCGCCCCGCACCGCTGGCGCGACGTCGCCATGGTCTTCCAGGGCGCTATGAACGCCTTCAACCCCGTGAAGCGGATCGGCGAGCAGATCGCCGAGCCGATGGAGCTGCACGGGATCGCGGAGGGACGCGAAGCTCGCCGCCAGGTCGGCGAGCTGCTCGAGCGGGTCGGAATCCCGGCAGAGCGGGCGCAGCGCTTCCCGCACGAATTCTCGGGTGGAATGCGCCAGCGGGCCGCGATCGCGATGGCGCTCGCCTGCAAGCCGAAGATCCTGCTCGCCGACGAGCCGACGACGGCGCTCGACGTGATGGTGCAAGCGCAGATCCTCCAGCTCCTGGTCGCCCTCGCGGACGACTTCGGCCTCGCGCTCGTGCTCGTCACGCACGACCTGCCGATCGTGGCGCAGGTCTGCGACCGCGCCGCCGTCATGTACGCCGGGGAGATCGTCGAGTCGGGGCCCACCGACGCTCTCTTCCACGCCCCGCGCCATCCGTACACGCGCCTGCTCTTCGCCGCGACGCCGGATCTCTACGGCACCGAGGAGGTCGCCTCCATCCCGGGCGCGCCTCCGCGCCTCGACCGGACGATCACGGGCTGCCCGTTCCGGCCGCGGTGCGACCGCGCCTTCGGCCGCTGCGTCGGCGAGCGGCCCGCGCTCAAGCCGGTCGCCGCCGGGCAGGCGGCCGCATGCCACCTGAACGACGTCCCGCAGGAGGTGCCGGCGTGACCACGAACGGCGCCCCGCCGCTCCTCGAGGTCGACAGCCTCGTGACGCGCTACCCGGTGCCGCGGGGCGTCGTCGGCTCGCTCGCGCGGCAGCCGCAGCGTTGGGTGCACGCCGTCGCCGGCGTCTCCTTCCGCCTCCGGCGCGGCGAGATGCTCGCGCTCGTGGGCGAGTCGGGCTGCGGCAAGACGACGACCGCGCAGAGCGTCCTGCGGCTCGTGGACTCCGACGCCGGCACGATCCGCTTCGACGGCACCGACATCACGGCGCTCGGAAGCGGCGACCTGCGCGGCCTGCGGCGCCGCATGCAGATCATCTACCAGGATCCTTACGAGTCGCTCGACCCGCGCTTTCGCGTACGGAGGACGCTCGTGGAGCCGCTCGAGGTGCACGGAATCGGCTCGAAGGAGGAGCGCCGGCGCGAGGCCGAGGAGGCTTTGCGCCTAACGGGCCTCGCCCCGCCGGAGCTGTTCCTCGACCGCTACCCGCACGAGCTTTCCGGCGGGCAGCGGCAGCGCGTCGCGATCGCGGCGAGCCTCGTCCTCCACCCCGACCTGCTGATCGCCGACGAGCCGGTCTCCATGCTTGACGTGTCCGTGCGGGCCGGGATCCTCGGCATCCTGGACGACCTCCGCCGGCGCGGGCTCGGCATCCTCATGATCACGCACGACCTCTCGACGGCGGCGCGCTACGCCGACCGGATCGCCGTCATGTACCTGGGGCGGATCGTGGAGGAGGGCGCCGCCCGGGACGTGGTCGCAAATCCGCAGCACCCCTACACGCAGGCCCTCCTCTCCGTCGTCCCGAAGCGCGACCCGCGGCAGCGGCAGCGCCCGGAGATCCTGCGCGGCGAGACGCCGAACCCCGTCGACGTCCCGCGCGGCTGCCGCTTCCATCCCCGGTGCCCGATCGCGATTCCGGAGTGCCGCGACGTCGACCCGGAGCTTCTCCAGCCGTCCGACGCGCGGGCCGGGCACCTCGCAGCCTGCATCCGGACGTGAACGCCGACGTCGTCCTCACCGGCGGCTCGGTCTTCGCAGAGGGCGGCGCGGAGGCCGTCGCCGTGCGTGGAGGACGGATCGCCGCGGTCGGATCGGCGAGCGAAGCAGGGGGCTGGACCGGCACCGGGACGCGTGTGCTCGACCTGGAGGGCCGCACGGTCCTGCCGGGCTTCCAGGACGCGCACCTGCACCCGGCGCACGGCGGCCTCGCCGCGGCGCAGTGCTACCTCTTCGACGCCGACTCGCGGGAAGCGTGCCTCGACGCGGTCGCGCGCTACGCAGCCGAGCACCCGGAGCTCGAGTGGATCGAAGGCGGCGGCTGGTCGATCGACTCCTTCGCCGGCGGGACGCCGAGCCGCGCCGACCTCGACGCCGTCGTCCCGGACCGGCCTGTCTTCCTCGACAACCGCGACGGCCACGGCGGCTGGGTGAACTCGCGCGCGCTCGGGCTCGCCGGCGTCACGGCGGAGACTCCAGACCCGCCCGACGGGCGCAT
>JAICGP010000112.1 GCA_025923055.1 Thermoleophilia bacterium | reverse complement strand
GAAGGTGCCGTAGGATCGCGGCGTCGGAGCTCTTCGGGGGGAACGAGTTCCGAGCTCGTTGAGGTGACTGCGGCCGGCCCGGCGTGACTCGGCGGTCACCCCCATCAACGGGAAGGAGGGTTCGCCTATGCGACCCCGCAAACGGCTGGCTCTGCCGGCCATCGCGTTCGTCCTCGCCATGACGTTCGTCGTCGTTCCGTACTCGGGAGCGACCGGTCCGCCCTCGGTCGACCCGCCCGGGCCGCACAGCGACAACATGGTGCTGATGGGCGCCAGCCTGGCGCCCGGCGCCGTCACCGGGCCGCCTCCGGCCGGCCCCGGAACCGTGCCCTGGGACACCCGGAACACCGACCTCGCGTTCTGGGGCAAGACGGTCATCCAGGGCCGCTACGACGGCTTCCGTGTCATCGACGCCCGCAACCTGAGGAAGCCGAAAGAGCTCGCGCGCTTCACGTGCGTGAGCCCGCAGGGCGACGTGGGCGTCTACGGCGATCTCGTCTTCCGCTCGGTCGACTCGCAACAGGAGACCGACCAGTGCACCGCGGAACCCCAGGGCGGGGCGCCGGACGACGCCGCCGAGTGCGCGCCGGCACCGTTCCCGTGCACCGGATTCGAGGGGATCCAGATCTTCGACATCAGCGACCTGCAGAACATCCAGCACATCGCGTCGGTCCCGCTCGACTGCGGCTCGCACACGCACACGGTCGTGCCGGACGAGGAGAACGGCCGCGTCCTCATCTACAACAGCGTCAGCGGGACGGGGCTGCAGACGGACCCGGGCAAGTACGGCAACCAGTGCCCGGGTGAGCCCTTCAACCGCGAGGACATCGTCGAGGTGCCGCTGGACGACCCGGCGTCGGCGAGCGTCATCGGCTCGTTCGCGCTCGGCCAGCTGGCAGACGGGGAGCTGATGGACGGCTGCCACGACATGGGCGTCATCCTCGGCGACGTGAACAAGGCCGCCTGTGCGGGTCATCCGCGCGGGATCGCGGTCTTCGACATCTCCGACCTCGACGACCCGGTGTTCCTCTACGCCGCCGAGGCGCCCACCGTGACGGGCTGGCATTCCGCCGCCTTCACGTGGGACGGCGAGATCATCGTCGGCGGCTGGGAGCCGGGCGGGGGGACGCGACCGCGCTGTCTGGAAACGGGGGCTCCATTCCCCCCGCCCGACAGCGGAGTGCAGACCGACGAGATGAAGACCGCCTTCTTCTTCGACGCCGACACCGGCGAGATCATCGGCCGGCACGTGCTGCCTCGCCCGCAGTCGATCTACGAGAACTGCACGATCCACAACTACAACGTCGCCGCGCTCAAGAAGCGGTACGTCCTCGTCCACGGCTCGTACCAGTCCGGGACGGCGGCGGTCGACTTCACCGACCCGGCCAACCCGTACGAGTTCGCGTGGATGGACCCGCCGCCGCTCGACCCGCCCTCGGACACGAGCCCCGGCGGTCGCACCGCGTTCCGCGGCGGCGACTGGTCGTCGTACTGGTACAACGGCGAGATCTACGAGAGCGACGCCAGGCGCGGTCTCTACATCTGGAGGGTGCGCGCGAAGGAGGTTCGCGGCCCGAAGGTCAAGCTCGACTTCCTCAACCCGCAGACGAACCACCTCTCGTACGAGATGGACCTCCGCGAGAGGAAGAAGAAGGACTGACCCACCGGGTCAGGTGAACGGACGACGCGGGCCGGCCACGCCGGCCCGCGTCGCTTCAGCCGTGAGCCGGCCGCGTCAGGCGCGGCGGGAAGGTCTCGCCTCCGGGATCCTCTCCTCGCGGCCGTAGCGGACGAGCCGGGCCGCCTTCTCGGGATCGACGCCCTGCTCGACGAGGCGGTCGCGAGCCTCGCCCTCGCTCATCCAGCGAAGGAAGAGCCAGGCGAAGGCCGCGAACGTGACGAGGCTGCCCTCGATCATCATGATCGAGCCGCCGATGATCTGGTCTTGTACGGCGCCGATGCCCCAGAGCCGCTCGGCCTCGGCGTAGCGGTCGTAGAAGGGTCGTCCCGACCAGATGAAGACGTTCGCGAGCACCGTCTCGAAGAGGCGTACGGCGACGATGTAGAGGACCTTCGAGCCCGTCCCGAACCAGGCGGGCCCGGGGAGCGGCTCGACCAGCGCCGACCACATGAACGCCCCCGCCGTGAAGAAGAGGACGTGCTGGAGCGCATGGACGGCGTCGTGCGTCAGCGCGCTCTGGTAGAGGGCCGGCAGGTGCCAGACGTAGAGGTTGACGACCCAGAGGGGCAAGGCGACGAGCGGATGGGCGAGCACGCGGAGACGACCGACGTACGGAAGCGCGAGGACGGGACGCAGCATGGGGCCGGTGAGGCCGAGCACGACGAGGAGGGCCGCGAGATCGCCGATCAGGATGTGCTGCACCATGTGCACGAAGAGGAGGCGCGTCTCGCCCAGGTGGTCGATGGGCGAGACGAACGCGACGAGCAGGACGGCGATGCCGGAGTAGAAGGAGAGCTGTCGCGCCCCGGGAACGGGCCGCCCCTGCCCGCTCAGGGTCCTCGCGCGGCGGGCGTACATGGCCGCGGCCGCCACGAGCGGGAGGATCTGAAACGGGTCGAACGTCCAGACCCAGACGTTCATCGGATCCGCTCGTCCCTCTCCGCCGGGAGCGGGTCGCCGCCTCCGCCCCTGCGCTCACGAAGCCAGGCTGCGAGGAAGAGCAGGGCAACGATCACCACCGGCCCCGCGTAGACGAGAGCCGAGAGCCAGTGTCCTGCGTGCGCGAGAGGGAGGCTCATCCTGGGCCGAACAAGAGTCCGCGCCTGACAGACTAGAAGGGCCGAGTAGCTGTCGGCTCCAGCGAGTAGCCATGCGGAAGGGAGGATCGTCGTGTCCGTCGCCGATCGGCGCGCCCGCTTCAGGTCCCTGCACGCCGCCGAGAACCTCTTCGTGATGCCCAACCCCTGGGACGTCGGCTCTGCCCGGCTCCTCGCGTCGCGCGGCTTCGACGCGCTCGCGACGACGAGCGCCGGACTCGCGTGGGCGCTCGGCAAGCCCGACCAGAGCGTCTCACGGGACGAGCTGATCGCGCACGTCGCCGACCTCGCCGCGGCCACGCCGCTGCCGTTGAACGTCGACAGCGAGCGCTGCTATCCCGACGACCCCGGCGGCGTGAGCGAGACAGTCGCCCTACTCGCGGAGGCCGGAGCGTCCGGCTTCTCGGTCGAGGACTACGATCCCCTCGCCGACCAGATCGACGACGTCGCCGCCGCAGCGGAGCGGGTCGCGATCGCCGTCGAGGCCGCCCACGAGCTCCCCGATCCGCTCGTGGTGACGGCGCGCGCCGAGAACCACATCCGCGGCGTGGACGACCTGGACGACACGATCGCGCGGCTGACCGCCTACCGCGACGCGGGCGCCGACGTCGTCTACGCCCCCGGCCTCGCCGACCTCGCCGGGATCGAGGCGGTCGTCGAGGCGGTCGGGGTCCCCGTGAACGTCCTCGTCCTGCCGGGCGGTCCCACCGTGGCCGAGCTCGGGTCCGTGGGAGTCCGGCGCGTCTCCACCGGCGGGTCGCTCGCGCGGTCGGCCTACGGGGCGCTGCTCGAGGCGGCGCGACCACTGCTCTCCGATCCGACTGCGGCCTACGCGCCGGGCGGCCCGACCTCCGACGAGCTGGAAGCCGCGCTCGCTGCTGGCGCCTGAGCCGAGGACTGGAGCGGCTGTTGCGGAAGATCCCCCGACGGCCAGTGCGCGCGGGCCTTCTTCGACTTCCTCGAACGACGGGCGCCGCTAGAGGAGCCGGATAGACGCCGCCGGGTGCGTGCCGCGGCTGATGCTCGGGCGCTTGACAGTGTCCGACGCGCCTGATCGGATGCCGCGCGTCACGTCATCCGAAGAGAGGGGTCGAGATGTCTGCGGTTGGTGTGCGTGCGCGGCGACCGCTCGCGCCGAGAAGCCTCTTGATGTTCGGGAGCATGGTGGTCGTCGCCCTCTGGGTGATCGCCTTCGTCGTTATCGAGGGGCTCGGAGACAGTCCCGACAGCGGTGAGGGCCAAGCGCTCATCCGCTACTTCCAGGAGGACGAATTGAGCCTCTACGCGGGAGGCGTCCTCTTCTTCCTCGGCTCGATTCTGTTCATCTGGTGGATCTCGATGCTTCGCTCGGTCGTCGCCGACTACATCGGCGAATCCTGGGTCGCCAGCGCCCTCTACGGCTCGGGGATCGCGACGGCGGTCCTGTCGATGGGCTTCGTCGCCCCGCAGCTCGGCGCGGGGTTTGCCGCCAACGACGACGAGGCGGAGCTCGCTGCCGCCGCCGCCCAAGCGCTCTGGTGGGCAGGCGACGGGTTCTTTATCGCGACCGCCTACGCCGGCGCTTCCCTCTTCGTCGCGCTGGGGATCGTGGCCGTGCGCTTCCGGCTTCTGCCGATTTGGGCGCTCGCGCTCATCGGGATCGGCGTGCTCCTGATGATCATCCCGGGGATCAACTGGCTCGGCGTCATCTTCGGGATCCCGATCTCGGTGCTCCTGACCGGTCTCTTCCTCCGTCATGGGCCGAGAGATGTCGACGCGGGCGAGACGGTGACTCGCTGAGCCCGCGTCGACGTTTCTAGCGAGCGGAGCGGCGCAGGAGTCGAACCTACCCAGCGTGGGGCTGCCACGCCTCACCGGTTTTGAAGACCGGCTGGGCCACCGGGCCCGGGCCGCTCCGCTCGGAACGGTAGCCGCTACCGCGCTCGCGCCCTGCGCCTGAGCACGCGCTCGTCCCCGACGCGGCGGGTGAGGCCGTCGGCGTCGAAGCGCTCCAGCAGGAGCTGGGCCTGCTTGCGGCCGGTGCCGAGCAGGTCGCGGAAGCGGGCGAGGGCGATCGACCCGGCGCGCTCGCACTCCTCGACGAGGAGCTCCCGCGCTCGCTCGTAGGCGTCCGTTCCGACGGCGTGGCCGTCGCCGAGGCGGACGAGGCGGCCCGCGTCCTCGAGGTAGCGGGCCAGCTCGGGGTCCTCCACCTTGAGCGGCGTGAAGCCGGCCGCCTCGAGCTCGTCCTCGAGCCGCTCCGCCGCCTCGGCGCGATCGCCGAGGCGGGCCGTGGCGCCCGGCGCGTAGGCCTTCGCGCCTCGCCGCTCGATCGGCAGGAGGGGCAGGAGCGCCTGTGCCCACGGACGAGGCGGCAGGAGCTCGGCGACCGGGATGCCCGGGTCGAGCGGCGAGGCCGCGGCGCGCTCGTCCAGGGAGCGCACGACACCGTAGCGGAGCTCCTCGAGGAGCCCGGGCGTGAGGTACCAGTCCCCCGCGCGCACGGCCGCCCGCAGCCCCTCGTCGAGCTCCTCGGGGGTCAGGAGCGCGCGCCGCTCGAGCTCGGCGCGGCGCACCGGCTCGGACGAGCCGGAGAGCGCGGCGAGGACGATCGAGGCGGGATCCCCGCGCTCGAGCAGGGCCACCCGCTCGGCGGACGGACGGCGCGGCGGCGCCGGATCGAGGACGACGCCCCCGCCGACCGTCGTGCGCCCGCGGAGGACGACGCGGTCGCCGCGGGCGGCGACGGCCGGGGAGGCGAGACGGAGCTGCGCGTGCCGGCCGTCGATCCGGACGAGCCGCCCGAAGTGCTCGGCCGTCCCATGGTGGACGTGCAGGCGGGCTCCATCGGGGACGTCCTCGAGGGTGTCGAGGGCGACGTCGAGGCGGTAGCTGAGCGGGTAGGCGCCGGGCGCCACGAGCGCGTCGCCGCGCCGGAGCTCTCCGCGCTCGACGCCGGGCACGGCCGCGGCGACGCGCTGGCCCGCCTCGGCCCGCTCGACCGGACGATCGTGCACCTGCACGCTGCGGACGCGGACCTCGAGGCCTGCCGGCTCGGCGCGCAGGGCGTCTCCCTCGCCGACGGAGCCCGACCAGAGCGTCCCCGTGACGACGGTCCCGATGCCGCGCAGCGTGAAGACGCGGTCGACGAACAGCCGCGTCGGCCGCGAGGACGGACGCTGCTCGACGCGGGCGGCTACCTCTGCCAGCGCGCCCCGGAGCTCCTCCAGCCCTTCACCCGTGCGGGCGCTCGTCGCGACGACGGCGGCGCCGGGCACGAGCTCCCGAGCCTCGTCGAGAGCGAGCTCGCGCGTCTCGTCGTCGACCGCGTCGACCTTGGTGACCGCGACGACGCCGTCCCTGATCCCGAGGAGGCGCACGATCGCCAGGTGCTCGTGCGTCTGCGGCCGCGCGCCCTCGCCCGCGTCGACGACGAGGAGAAAGAGGTCGATCCCCGTCGCCCCCGCGACCATGTTCCTGACGAAGCGCTCGTGGCCGGGCACGTCGACGAGCGAGACCCGGTGCCCGCCCGGCAGCTCGAGGGGGGCGTAGCCGAGGTCGATCGAGATGCCGCGCTCGCGCTCCTCCGGCAGCCGGTCGGTGTCCTTCCCGGTGAGCGCCCGGACGAGCCAGGTCTTGCCGTGGTCGATGTGGCCGGCGGTGCCGACGGTCAGCGGCAACGGCGGACGGCCTCCGCGACCTCGTCGATCTCGGCGTCGGAGAGCGTCCGGCAGTCGAGCAGGAGCCGGTTGTCGCGCACGATGCCGACGATCGCCGGATCGCCGTGCCGCAGCGGCTCGGCGAGCGCGAACTCGAGCTCGCAGGCGTAGCTCTCGATCTCGGCGACGGGCAGAGCCCCGCCACCGGTCCGGGCGACGGTGCGCTCGACGAGGCCGCCGGTGAGGGCGGCGAGGCGCTCGGCGCGGGCGCGCACGGACTCCGGCGACTCGTCGAGCATGCGCAGGACGGGCAGGTCGCGGCTGCCCGCGCGGTAGAGGGCGAGCGTTCCCTCCAGCGCCGCCAGCGTGAGCTTGTCGGGCCGCAGGGCGCGCTGGAGCGGGTGGCGGCGCAGGAGCTCGACGAGCTCTGCGCGGCCGACGACCAGGCCCGCCTGCGGCCCGCCGAGGAGCTTGTCGCCCGAGAACGTGACGAGGTGCGCTCCCCCCTCGACGCTCGAGCGTGCGGTCGGCTCGTCGGCGGTCTCGACGAGCGCGCCCGAGCCGAGGTCGTCGACCAGCGCCAGGCCGTGGCGCTCGGCAAGCCGGGCGAGGTCGCCGACGCGCGGCTGCTCGGTGAAGCCGACCATGCGGAAGTTCGACTGGTGCACGCGGAGGAGGACCGCGGTCCGCTCGCCGATCGCGCGCTCGTAGTCGCCGAGGCGCGTCCGGTTCGTCGTCCCGACCTCGACGAGCGTCGCGCCGGACCGAGCGAGGACGTCGGGGATCCTGAAGCCGTCGCCGATCTCGATCAGCTCGCCGCGCGAGACCACGACCTCGCGGCCCTCCGCGAGGGCGGCGAGCGCGAGGAGCACGGCCGCCGCGTTGTTGTTGACGGCCAGACCCGCCTCGGCGCCGGTCAGCTCGCGGAGGAGGCCCGCGACGTGGTCCTGGCGGGAGCCGCGTAGGCCTGCCGCGGTGTCGTACTCGAGGTTCGAGTAGCCGGCCCCCACCTCGCGCACCCGTTCGAGCGCCGCCTCGGGAAGGGGCGCCCGGCCGAGATTCGTGTGGACGACGACGCCGGTCGCGTTGAGCACGCGGCGCAGGCTCGGGCGAAGAAGCCTCTCGAGCTCCGCGGCTGCCCGCTCGACGAGGTCGCCCTGCGGGAACCCCGCCTTCACGTCCTCGCGGGCGCGCGCGAGCGCCGTGCGCACGGCGCCGAGGACGAGCGGTCTCCCGTGCCGGGCCGCGAGCTCGGCGAGCTCCTCTCTCCCGAGGAGCTCGTCGACCGACGGCAGGTCGCGGAGCGGGTTGGCAGGCGCCACACGATGATGATAGTCCCTGCAATTTCGGGGTACCCTCCCGAGTCCATGACCGAGATCGCGGCGAAGCTCGCGCGACCGATCCGCCGGTTGAGCCGGCCGGGAACCGCTGCGCTCGCCCTCGGGCTCGTCGTCCTGCTCGCCGGAGCGGCGCTCTTCGCCCGCGCCTACACCCTGCGCGCGGCCGTGCTCCCGGGAGTCTCCGTCGCGGGGGTCGACGTGGGTGGGCTGTCGCGCGCCGAGGCCGAGGCCCGCCTGCGGGACGAGCTCGGGTCCCGTCTGGGGGCTCCCGTGCGCGTCTCCGTCGGCGAAGAGAGCTTCCGCGTTCGGCCCGACCGACTCTGGGCGCTGGATGCGGCCGCGACGGGAGAGCGCGCGTTCGCGGCCGGCCGTGACTCGTTCCGCTCGCGGCTCGGCGCGCTCGTCGCCCCGTTCGCCTCGCAGCACGAGGTCGAGCCGGTTCTCGACCTCCGACCGGGCGAGCGCGTCGACCTCCGGGCGACCCTCCGGAGGCGCACCGAGCGGCCGGTGGACGCGACGCTCGCGATGGACGGGACCGAGGTGGCCGTCCGGCCGGGCGTCGACGGCACGCGGGTGGCGGTCGACCCGCTGCTCGTCTCGCTACGCGCCGCCGCGCTCGCCGGCTCGGGGGCCGTCGCGGCCGAGGTCCTACCCGTCTCGCCGGCCGTCACGACGGAGGAGGCGGAGGCCGTCGCGGTCGAGGCGCGAGCCGTGGTCGCCGCCCCGGTGAAGGTCCGTTTTCGCGGCGAGAAGGTCGGAGCGCTGGCGCCGGCGGAGCTCGCGAAGCTGATCCGCTTCCGGAGCGTTCCGGGCACCTACGAGATCGACCTCGGCCGGAAGAGTCTCCGGCAGGCGCTGCTCCCGATGCTCGAGGAGCGCCTGCGCGAGCCGGTGAACGCCGGCTTCCGCGTCGTCGGCGACCGCGTGCGGATCGTGCGGGCGAAGCCAGGGACGACGCTCGACCCGGT
>JAICGP010000111.1 GCA_025923055.1 Thermoleophilia bacterium | reverse complement strand
TTCGTGCATACGCTGAACGGCACCGCCGTGACGGCCCGGGCGCTGATCGCGGTCCTGGAGAACTTCCAGGACGAGGGCGGCGGCGTCGCCGTCCCGGACGTCCTGGTCGAGTTCGGCGCGCCGGCGCGCATCGAGCCGGGGCAGTAGCGCTCGCTACACTCGCCCGCGGGCGGGGTGCCCGAGCGGTCGAAAGGGGCGGTCTTGAAAATCGCCGAGCCCGTGACACGGCTCCGTGGGTTCGAATCCCACCCCCGCCGTTAGCTAAGCGGAATCCCGCATGTCTAAAAGGATTGCCGCGCGCGGACGCTCCTCCCCGGAGCGTCCGCGTTCCTCCGGGTAGTCCAGGAAAATCGTCCCTCGCATACGTGCGGCATACGCGCGGCATGTCGTCCGACCGGGAAACGGGGCCCGCGTCGGCGCCTACGGCACCGACCTGCTCGTCCCCGTCGCGTTCGTCTTGTCGGCGGCATGATCGATGAGTTCGGTGCGGCGGTCCGGTCTTTTCCGAACGACGACCAACCAACGAGAAGGAAGCTGCGACCATGAAACTGACGACCATCACGAACGTCTCTGTCGACGGCGTGATGCAGGGCCTCGGCGGGCCGGATGAGGACCGCAGGGGCGGATTCGAACGCGGCGGATGGGCCTTGCCGCTCTTCGACAACGAGGCCGAGACGTTCCTCGCCGAGGTCTACCAGCGCGCCGATGCGTTCCTGTTCGGCCGGCGGACCTACGAGATCTTTGCCGCCTACTGGGGAGTAAGAGCAGATTCGGGCCCCATCGCGGCGGCGTTGAACATGCGGCCCAAGTACGTGGCATCGACCACGCTCACCGACCCGCAATGGGCGGACACGACGGTCCTCTCCGGAGACGTCGCGGCCGCCGTCCGCGAGCTGAAAGCCAAGCCGGGAGGCGAGCTGCAAGTGCACGGCAGCGGCAACCTGGTCCGCTGGCTCCTCGACAACCACCTGGTCGACGAGATCACCCTGCTCAGCTATCCCGTGGTCGTCGGCCAGGGCACGCGGCTATTCCCCGCCACCGGCCCGGACATGGCACTTGAACTGGTCGACTCGCGGACCACCCCCATCGGGGTGACGATCCAGGTCTACCGGCCCACCGGGCGCCCGCAGTACGCGACGGCCACGACCTAAAGCACGTGACATAGGTGCCGCATTCAGCGAGAGTCGCAGTCAGACGGCGCCGCTTCGCCGCACGCAGGCACGGTTGCCGGCGTCTAGCCGCCGTCGGCCTTCGCGAGCTCCTCGAAGAGGCGCCCATACTGGCGGAGGTGGCGGTCGCCGAGGAACTCGGTAACGGCGCGCTCGCGGGCGTTGCGCGCCACTCGCGTCGCCTCGGCCGGGTCGGCCAGGAGCGCCTCGACGGCGCTCCCGAACCCTCGCAGGTCGGCGGGATCGCCGACGAGGAGGCCGTGCACGCCGTCGTCGATCTGGTCGACGATGCCGCCGACGGCGCTGGCGACGATCGGCCGCTCCTTCCACATCGCCTCGGCGACCGTGAGCCCGAAGCCCTCGGCGAGGCTCTTCTGGACGACGACGGCGGCGTGCCGCTGGATCGCGTTCACGATCGAGGCCGCCTCGTCCGGGTCGGCCATCGGGGTGCAGGCGAGATGGATGCGGCTACGCGTCGCGTGCGGCAGGCGCCGCCAGATCCCCATGCATTCGTCGAGGACCTCGGCGGCCTCCGGGTCGTCCGCGACCCCGGTCACGGCGGGCCCGCAGAGGAGCAGGTGCGCACCGAGCGAGGGGTCGACGTGGTGGGCGAAGCCCTCCATGACGCCGGCCATGTCCTTCATGCGGTCCCAGCGCGAGACCTGGACGACGAGCGGCGTGCCCGGCGGCGCGGGCGGGCCGGTCTGGAGGACGTCGACACGCCGGTTGATGCGGCCCGGGGAGCCGTCGCGACGGTTGAACGGGATCGCGGGCTGGGGCGCGGCGCCGTCGAGCAGGCCGACGTAGGAAAGGGTCAGGCGCACGTTGCGGCCGGACATCGGCTCGTTCTTGGCCGAGAACGGGTCGATCGACGGAGGGATCACGTGGACCCGCGAGGGGTCGGCCCAGGACGGCGCGAACGAGGCACGCGAGACGACCATCGCGTCGACGTCGGCGAGATAGGGACGCAGGAACTCCCAGGCGCGTTCGCTCCACTCGTTGGGCTCGTCAACTCCGACGTGGCACCGCCAGACGACGCGTGCGCCCGCTCGCTTCAGCGCCGCGGCGAGCCCCGCAGGCTGCGGGTCGTGGATGAGGACGACGTCGCCCGGCCGGACGAGCGCGAGCAGCTCGTCGGCGTTGCGCCGGAGCACCTGCTCGTAGTGGCGGCGCTCGGGCTCGCCGAGCTCGCCGCCGTCGCCGGGGGCGCCGTAGAGCCCGTTGTGGATCCGCTTCGTGATCGCGAAGAAGGCGGGGTCGCCCTCGATCACGATCCAGCGTGCGTCCACGCCCGCGCCGCGCGCGTAGGCGAGGAGGGTCTGCAGCATCTCGGCGACGCCGCCGCCCGCCGCCGTCGAGTTCACGTTCAGCACCGATCTGCCGGCGAGCGACGTCTGCGCCGCCTCCACCACCCGCTCGAACTCGGCCATCCGCTCGGTGCCGACGAGCGGCTCGAGCCGAGCCGCGTCGAGTGCCTGCACGTCGACCTCGCGGAGCCGCGCGACCTGTTGCGAAGTCATCTCATCACTCCCTTCCGAGGAGCGCGCGGTCGAAGAAGCGCGTCACGCGCTGCTCGTACTCCTGTGGACGAGCCTCGTAGCCGCCGACATGGCCGGCTTCCCCGATCTTCCAGAGCGTCTTGCGCGTCGAGGCGGCACGATAGTAGTCGACGTTCAGCTCCTCGCCGCCGCCGCCGTTTCCGGCGTAGATCAGAAACGTCGGGCGCGGGGCGATCCGAGGCACGAGATCGTCGAGCGCGGGCGGCGGCGCCGTGCCGCTCAGGACCGCGACTGCAGCGGTCAGGGTTGCCTGCTGCGGGAGCGTGAACCAGCCGCCGGGCCCCCGGAGCACGTGCTCGCGAACCGAGCGCACGCCGGCCCCCTCGGAGACGACGGCGCGAAGCCCCCGGTTGGAGGCGGCGGCCTGGAGCACCATCTCGCCACCGACCGAGAAGCCGATGGCGCCGATTCGACCGTCCTCCACGTCGGGCTCGTGCTGCAACCAGGCGACGGCCGCGTCGATGTCGCCGGCGTCGTCCCACCCGAACAGGTTCGGGTCGCCGTCGCTGCCGTCGTAGCCGCGCGCGTCGAGCAGGAGCACACCGTAGCCGTGGCGGACGAGCATTCGCGCCTGCGGCAGCTCCCCCTGCCGCGTCGGGTACGAGATCACCGCGGCGCCGTTGTGCGAGGGGACGTACCAGGCGGCGAGGTCGAGCCCGTCGGCCGTTCGCAGCGTCACCTCCCGGTACGGCCGGCCGAGATCGGCGGGCTCGACGGCCGCGCGCGGGCGATGGGTGGCCAGGATCGCGATCGCCACGGGCAAGACGAGGGAGAAGACGAGGACGAGCGACACGAGAGCGATCCCGCCGCGGCGAAGGTAGCGGAGCCGTCCCGGCTTCCGCGAGCGCCAGACGAGCGTCACGGCGAGGGCACAGAGCGTCAGTCCGACCGGCGCGAGCAGGAAGCCCGTCCAGTCCTCGCCGCGCGGCCCCACGGCTCGGGCGCCCGCGACGGCGAGGGCAGCTCCTTCCAGCGCGAGCGCGCCGAGCACCGCCGCGACCGCCGCGCGCGCTCCCGGTCGCAGGCGCGGGTAGAGGGCCGCCGCGACGGCGAGGACCACGAGTGACGCCGCGCCGCGGAGCACGTGATCCGCCGGCCCCGTTCCGGGCTCGGGCGCGAGGAACGAGTCGACCGCGGCATGCAGTGCGACGATCGCCGCCGCCGCCCGGAAGAGGAGCACGTCGAAGCCGGCCGAGGCACACTCCCTCGCGAGCGGTCGCGGTCTCCCACTTCCCTGCGCCGGGCCCATTGCGTGCTCGTGCATGCCGGACCGCCTCCCGGATTCGATCGTGGTGACTCCCGACGAAAGCTCGCAGCGGCTGTCGGGCGCCGCATCGGCGGCAACGCGCAAGCCGTCTTCGGGAAGTCACCGATTCGTCGTCGCTACCGTCGAGACATGCAGCGGCTGGCCGACCTGCTTCCGGCGCTCCAGACGGCTCTGCGCGTGGCGCTCGTGGTCTTCGTGCTCGCCTGGATCTTCGGGCCGTACGAGCTCCGCTCGGCCGTGCCCGTCTGGCTCGCGTTCCTGATCGCGCTCGGCCTCGAGCTCAACTTCTTCGTCGGCGCGCTCGCCCGCGCTCCCGCGCCCGCACCGGACCGCGGCCCGCAGGCAATCGATCGCGAGCGCTACGGGTACGTCTACTGGCCCTATGAGAGCGACGAGACGCCCCGCGACCGGGACCTCTGGACTCCCGTCCGCCGTCTGCTCGTCGGCCTCGGCGTCATCGGCACGCTCGCCCTCGTCTTCTGGCTCGTCGAGAGCCGCACCGGCTGGGACTCGCTCCCGGTCGAGACTCGTGCGGAGGCGCAGGACCGTTTCTCCGAGGAAGCGTCCCGGATCGCGGCGAAGCGGGTCAGGATCCGCTGCGACGAGTCCGGCGAGTACGTCGGCGCCGTCCAGCACGCGGACGGTGTCGCGGCGGTCGGCGGCGACCTCGCCTACCTGACGCCGGAGCGCTGCCTCGACCTCTACCGACTCGCGTTCGACGGCGAGGCGCGCGGGAGCCAGACCGCCCGCGCGCTCGCCGTGCTCGCGCACGAGGCGTGGCATCTGCGCGGCGTCCGGGACGAGGGGACGACCGAGTGCTACGCGCTCCAGTCGGGCGTCGACCTCGGTCGGCGACTCGGCCTCTCCGAGGAGGCCGCGCGGCAGATGATGCGGCAGCAGCTCGCCGAGAACGCCGGCCGGAGCGGGGCGGCCGCCGAGTACCTGGTCCCGCCCGAGTGCCGCGACGGCGGCAGCCTCGACCTGGCGCCGGCGAGCACGCGCTTTCCCTAGCCCTCGACTAGCCCATCGGTTAGTGGAAGGAACTGCCAGATCGTGCCACCTTTTGTGAGCGCCGGGCGTTCCGGCGCGCCGGGACGGTCCCCTGCATGCCCACGGGGATCGCCTTCGGGTTTGGGGGAGGGAAAGGAGAAGCGGCATTGGAGCGCAGGAAGAGAAGCCTGTCGGTGCTCCTGCTTGCGACAGTCGTCCTCGTCGGGACACTCGTCGTCGCCCCGGCGGCGCACGCGTGGACGGTGACGATGAGCGCGAACCCGTCGTTCAAGCGGACGCACCACTGGGACATCGAGAAGAGCGTCAGCCAATCCTCGGTCACGCTCGAGGAGGGCGAGACGGCCACCGTCACCTACTCCGTCACCGTCACGAACACCGGCTCCACTGACAGCGACTGGGCAGTCAGCGGCAACGTCAACATGACGGCGGGCGACGACCAGATCACGGTCGCGACGGTCGGCGTGAAGATCATGGACGACGACCTCGACGCCGCGGTCAACTGCGTGCCGGCTCTGCCGTTCAACCTCGGCGGAGGCGCGCTCAACTGCGGGTATAGCGCGTCACTCTCCGACGCGAGCGCGCGGACGGCCCAGATGCGGGCGACCACGACGGACGGCGGTCAGCGCTTCGTGCAGACGCCGTTCGACTTCTCGAACGCGACGATCACCGAGATCGACGAGTGCGTCGCGGTGACCGACACGCAGGCCGGGAACCTCGGCACGGTGTGCGTCGGCGACGCGCCGAAGACGTTCACCTACACGAAGACGATCGGCCCGTTCGCCGAGTGCGGCGAGCGGACGATCGACAACACCGCCACGTTCACGACGAACGACACCGGCGCGACCGGCTCGGACAGCGCGAGCGTCGACGTGGACGTCGTCTGCAGGCCGCCGACCGGTGACGAGGGCTGCACGCCGGGGTACTGGAAGAATCACCCCGAGGCATGGACAGGCTTCGCGACCGGCCAGACGCTGGAGTCTGTGTTCGACGTGCCCGACGCGCTCGGACTCGACAGTGTCAGCCTCATGGCCGCGCTCGAGTTCGGAGGCGGGTCCGGCACGCTCGGTGCGTCCCAGATCCTGCTGCGGGCAGCCGTGGCAGCGTTGCTCAACTCGTCAAGCGGGGGTGTTGACTACCCGCTGACGACGGCGCAGGTAATCGCCCAGGTGAACGCGGCCCTGGCCAGCGGCAGTCGCTCCACGATCCTCGCCCTGGCCACGGACCTCGACAACAAGAACAACCTCGGTTGCCCGCTGTAACGCAGTAGCGGCCGAGGATCAGCAAGGGAACCGGCGGGCCAGAGCGATCTGGCCCGCCGGTTCTCACGCGAGATCGGCATTTCCGGGGACGCTTTCCGGCCGGATCAGCCAGCCGGCTGGGCGCGGCGCTCGCGCCGCCGCTGCCAGAGCGCCCACGCTCGGCGCGCGAGCCAGAAGAGAACCAGGTAGCGGATGCGTCCCACGGAGGCCGGTTATGACCGTCTTCCGCCGGCGCGAAACGCTTGTGCCGAAGACCTCAAGGCGGCTCCGCCGCCTGCCGATACCGAGAGACGGACACGAGGAGCACGGTCATCCCCGGCGGTCGCCGCAGCCCGCCGGGGTGCGAGAGCCGGCTCCTCGTGCCGCGTTCGGCGTCCGCGAGCCGCTACGGCCGCAGCGGGAGCGGCGTCCTGAGGAAGCGCCGTGCCACTCCCCGGATCGTGCGGGTGCCGTAGCCGTGCGACGGGTTGTAGCGCGTGAAGACGGCCAGCGAGAGGCGCGTCGTGCCCTTGCGGAGGAGCGCCGCCTGGTGGGTGACCCAGCCGGTCCCCGATCCCCAGCCGCCCTTGAAGTAGATCTTCCAGCCGGGCGGCTTCACGGGCGGGATGCCCCAGCGCTGCGACGAGTCGATGTTGTTCAGGAGGCGGCGTGCGTAGTCCCGGTGGCGCTGGGTGACTCGCCGGTCGATTACGTAGAAGAAGCGCGCGAAGTCGCGGGCGGTGATCTCCGTCAGGCCCCAGGGCGAGCGCACCCGGAAGTGCACGAAGTCCATCCGGTTCGCGAGGCGATAGAGGGCGCTCGAGCCGACGATGGCGAGGACGCGCGTCGCGGTGGCGTTGTCGGACCGGTGGATCATGGGCCCGAGCAGGGCGCGGTCCGAGTCGGTGAGCGCGCGATCGCGCACGGACGGCCGGTTGAGGTACACGACTAGGAGCATCGCCTTGAGCATGCTCGCCGACGGCACGACCATCCTCCCCCGGTAGCTGCGCAGGACCCCGCGGTCGTCGACGAGGACGAAGCTCTCGATGCCGGCGCGGCGCTCCGCGAAGCGGATGGCGGCCTGCTTGCGCTCGGGCCAGCCGGCGGCTGCAGTCGAGGCCGCCGCGAGCGTCACGGTCAGGGCCAGGAGGAAGAGCGCGAGTCCCGGGCGGTGTCGCACGCGGCGCGATTGTACCCAGGCGAACCGGGGTAGAGACAGCCGATGTCCGAGGGCGCCGAGCAGGTCGCACAGAGCCGCTGGGTCGAGCGCAGCGGGCGCTTCGGGCTGGCGACGAAGGGGTTCTCGTACCTGCTCGTCGCGGTGATCGCGATCAAGGTCGCGGTCGACGGAGGGCGGGCGGAGGACCGCGAGGGAGCGCTGAAGACGCTCGCCGACGAGCCGTTCGGCTGGGCGCTCCTCCTCATGGTCGCCCTCGGCTTCGCCGCCTACGCGGCCTGGCGTTTCGTCGAGGCGATCTTCGACCGCGACGACGAGGGCGACGACGCGAAGGGCCTGGCGAAGCGTGCGGGCGACTTCGCGAAGGGCGTGCTCTACGCAGGGCTCGCGGCGATCACCGCGAGGGTGGTCGCGGGCGCCGGCGGCGGCTCGGGGAACGCGGAGCAGAAGGCCACAGCCGTCGTCCTCGACTGGCCGGGCGGGCGCTGGATCGTTGGCCTCGGCGGCGCCGCGGTACTCGGAGCCGGGTTCTACAACGCCTACCGAGCGCTCTCGGGCTCCTTCCGCGACAAGCTGCGGACGGAGCTGATGAGCGGCGTCGAGGAGGGCTGGTACACGGCTCTCGGCGTGGTCGGCCACCTCGCGCGCGCCGTCGTCTTTGCCATGATCGGCCTCTTCCTCGTCAAGGCGGCCTGGGAGTACGACCCCCAGGAGGCGGAGGGCCTCGACGGCGCCCTGCAGACGCTTGCCGGCCAGCCGTACGGGCCCGTGCTTCTGGGCGCGGTCGCACTCGGCCTTGCCACGTACGGGCTCTTCTGCCTCGTGCAGGCGCGCTATCGCGAGGTGTAGCTCCCCGGCGGGCGCCGGTCAGACGACGCCCTGAAGCGCGGCGATCTCGCGGCGGACGGCGAGGCGCTCGAGCGCCGTCGACTCGATCTGGCGCACGCGCTCGCGCGTCAGGCCCATCCTCCGCCCGATCTCCTCGAGCGACGCGGGGTCGCGGTCGCCGTTCAGCCCGTAGCGGAGCTTGATCACCTCACGCTCCCGGTCCGGGAGATCGGCCAGCGCGTCACGGAGCGCCTCCTGCGCCAGGTTGACCGTCACCTCCTGCTCAGGGCCTTCCTCCTCGCCCGGAAGGAGGTCCTGGAACGTCGTCCCGCTCTCTTCGCCGATCGGCCGGTCGAGGCTCGTGACCGCCCGGGCCGCCTGCCGCACCTCTCCGACCTGCTGCACGGTGAGGCGCGCGGCCTTCGCGACCTCGGCATCGGTCGGGACCCGGCCGAGCTTCGGCGCGAGCTGCCGCTCGGCGCGGCCGATGCGCTGCTCCCGCTCGACGATGTGGACCGGGACGCGGATCTCGCGGGACTTGTTCGCCACCCCGCGCTGCACGGCCTGGCGGATCCACCACGTCGCGTACGTCGAGAACTTGAAGCCCTTGCGCCAGTCGAACTTCTCGACCGCCCGGATGAGCCCGATGATCCCCTCCTGGATCAGGTCGAGGAGCGACAG